>JACDBY010000440.1 GCA_013694685.1 Actinomycetota bacterium | reverse complement strand
CACCACGGCAGTGCTATCCTTCATTCACCACATTTCACCTGCACGACGAAATGGGCGCGGGTCGCGCCCATTCGTGTTGAAAAGGGGCAAAAACACGGTGGCAACGGACACGTACGAGCGAGAGCGGGAGCTGGCGGCGGCGATCACGCCGACCGTCGAGTCCGCGCTGCCCGGAGTCGAGGTGCTCGCCGTCGAGCTCCTCACGCCCGCGCGTTTCTGTGTCTACGTCGACCATCCGGACGGTGTCGACCTCGCGCTCTGCGAGCGCGTCACGCGCCTGCTCGACCCGTACCGCGCCGACTGGACGATCGACGTCTCGTCACCCGGCCCCGAGCGGCCGCTCCGCCGGCCCGAGCACTTCCGGCGGGCGATCGGCGGCACCGTCAGGTTGAAGACGAGCGCCGCGCAGCGCTACCGCGGCACCCTGCTCGGAGCCGACCACGAGGCCGTGACGGTCTCGGTGAACGGCACGGCACGCGAGATCCCGGTCGGAGAGATCGTCCGGGGCAATCTGATCGACGAGGGACGGGAGTCATGAGCCAGGAGATCATCGAGGGAATTCGCGCGATCGAGAAGGAGAAGGGGATCGAGAACGGCACGCTCATCGCCGCGCTCGAAGATGCGCTCCTCGCCGCGTACAAGAAGACGCCCGGTGCCGCGCGGCACGCCACGGTCGTGCTCGACGACGAGGGCGAGTTCAAGGTTTTCGCGATCGAGATCCCGGACGACCTCGAGGTGCGGCTGCTCGACGAGGCGCGCGAGAAGGCGATCGATGACCTCGAGAAGATCGAGGAGGAGACCGGCGAGAAGCAGCACACGCTGATCGTCGACGAGGAGCTCGATCTCGACTGGGACCAGGTGCCGGACGGCCTGATCGACCGTACCGACGCGACGCCCGACGACTTCGGCCGGATCGCCGCGATGACCGCGAAGCAGGTCATCCAGCAGCGGATCCGCGAAGCGGAGCGCGCGATGATGTACGAGGAGTACGTCGACCGCCAGGGCGAGGTCGTGACCGGCATCGTCCAGCAGGCCGGCGACCGGAACAACGTCCTCGTCGACCTCGGCAAGGTCGAGGCGCTCCTGCCTCGCTCCGAGCAGGTCGACGGTGAGCGCTACGAGCAGGGGTCGCGCATCAAGGCCGTGATCATCGAGGTGCGCTCCGGAACGAAGGGGCCGCAGGTCATCCTCTCCCGTCGCGCGCCCCAGCTGATCGAGGCGCTCTTCGAGCTCGAGGTGCCTGAGATCGCCGACGGCCTGGTCGAGATCCGCGGCGTCGCCCGCGAGCCCGGCTACCGGTCGAAGATCGCCGTCGAGTCGCACGTCCAGGGCGTCGACCCGGTCGGCGCTTGTGTCGGCCCTCGCGGCTCGCGGGTGCGCATGGTCGTCTCGGAGCTCCGGGGCGAGAAAATCGACATCATTCCGTGGAACACGGAGCCGGCGCGGTTCGTCGCGAAGGCGCTCTCGCCCGCGCGCGTCCGGGAGGTCTACATCGACGACGAGAGTCGCGACGCGACCGTCGTCGTCCCGGACGACCAGCTCGCGCTCGCGATCGGCAAGGAGGGCCTGAACGCTCGCCTCGCCGCGCGTCTGACCGGCTGGAAGGTCGACATCAAGTCGGACAGCGAGTTCGCGCAAGCCGAGGCTGAGGCCGCCTTCGCCGGCGATGACGACGGCGACGGCGACTTCTCGGGTCGCTGCTCCGCGCAGCTTTCGAACGGCAAGCGCTGCCCGAACGCGGCTCTGCCCGGCTCGAAGTACTGCGGCGTCCCGTCGCACCAGGCACTCGCCACCCAGCCCGCGCCGACGGGCGCGGTCGCAACCGTCGCCGAGGTCGAGACGGGGATCGAGACCGCCGCCACCGAGGCAATCGCAGCCGACGTCGCAGCGGCCGAGGCCGCACTCGACGGCGTCGAGGAGGCGTTCGCGACGGGCGATCTGAGTGCAGAGGAGGCCGTCGCAGCCGCAACCGCGATCGCCGACGCGACCGAGGCCGCGATGGCCGAGGACGTCGATGCGGCGACCGACCTCGACGAGCTGCTCGAGACCGCGTCCGAGGAGCCGCGCGGCGACGCGTGAGGCCAATCCGACACGAACCTGCGTCGGGTGCGGCCGCCGCGCGCCGAAGGACGCGCTCGACCGCTTCGCGAGCCTGGACGGCGTCCTGACGTCGGGTCGCACCCTGCCGGGCCGCGGCGTCTACGTCTGCCGCGCACGCGCGTTCGAGCGCGCCGCCGCGCAATCATGCTTCGAGCGCGCTGCCGCGCGACGCGCGTTCGCACGCTCGCTCGGGGAGCCGGTGTCGATCCCCCGCCACTACACTGACGCGTCGAATGGCTGACGGACCGAACAAGCCGAATCGCCCGATCCGCCCGCGCGGTGGTGGCCCGGGTGGCCGCCGGCGCCGCGTCGTGATCGAGGGCGGTAACGTCCGCGGACGCGACGCACGTGCCGCGCGCGAGCGCACAGGCCCGGTCACGCCGCGCCAGCCGGCAGCACCTGCTCCGACCGGCCCGGTCACCGTCGAGTCCGGCGTCACGGTCAAGGACCTTTCCGCGGCGCTCGGGATCCCGATGGCGCAAATCATCAAGACGCTGATGGGACTCGGCCAGATGCGGACGGCGACGCAGAGCCTCGCCGACGACGAGGTCGAGCTGATCGCGTCCGAGGTCGGTCGTGTGGTGACGATCAAGCATGCCGCGGACGAGGAGGAGGTCGAGGTCGTCGACGACGCCGAGGCCGATCTCTCGGCCAGACCGCCGGTCGTCACGATCATGGGTCACGTCGACCACGGCAAGACGACGCTGCTCGACGCGATCCGCTCGGCGGCCGTCGTCGAGACCGAGGCCGGCGGGATCACGCAGCACATCGGCGCGTACCAGACCGAGGTCGACGGCCGCAAGCTGACGTTCCTGGACACGCCGGGTCATGAGGCGTTCACCGCGATGCGCGCGCGAGGGGCGAAGGTCACCGACATCGCCGTCCTCGTCGTCGCCGCCGACGACGGCGTCATGCCGCAGACGAAGGAGTCGATCAACCACGCGCGCGCGGCCGAGGTGCCGATCGTCGTCGCGATCAACAAGATCGACGTCGCCAACGCCAACACCGACCGGGTCAAGACGGAGCTCGCGGCCGAAGGTCTCCAGCCGGAGGACTGGGGCGGTGAGACCCAGTTCGCGGCGGTCTCAGCGAGGGAGCACACGAATCTCGACGAGCTGCTAGAGAAGATCCTGCTCGTCGCGGACGCCGAGCTCGACCTCCGCGCGAACGCGAAGGCGGAGGCATCCGGACCCATCGTCGAGTCCCGGCTCGACGTCGGACGCGGCGCGGTCGCGACGATGCTCGTCCAGCGCGGCACGCTGCGTGTCGGCGATGCGATCGTCGCCGGCGACGCCTCGGGCAAGGTTCGCGCGCTCTACGACTACCGCGGCGACAAGGTGCTGGAGGCGCGGCCGGGCGAGCCGGTCGAGATCCTCGGCTTCAACACCCCGCCGCCCGCCGGCGAGCTCGCGCGCGTCGTCGAGCACGAGCGCCAGGCGAAGGACATCGCCGAGAAGCGCGCCGAACGGCTCCGCCGGGAGCAGCTCGCCCAACGCTCGGTGTCGGCCGGTGTCTCGCTCGAGACGCTCTTCGACCGGATGCAGACAGGCGCCGTCCAGGATCTCAACGTCGTCCTCAAGGGCGACGTCCAGGGCTCCATCGAGGCTCTCGTCGGCGAGCTCGGAAAGATCCAGCACCCCGAGGTTCGCGTCAACGTGATCCACACGGGCGTCGGGGGGATCACCGAGAACGACATCTATCTCGCATCGGCCTCGACCGCGCTCGTGGTGGGCTTCAACGTGAGGCCGAGCGCAGAGGCGCGGCAGCTCGCCGAGCGCGAGGGTGTCGACATCCGCACCTACCGCGTCATCTACCAGCTGACGCAGGAGATCGAGCAGGCGCTCGTCGGGATGCTCTCGCCCGTCACGACCGAGGAGATCCTGGGCGAGGCGGAGGTCCGGGCGCTCTTCAAGGTCTCCCGGCTCGGGACGATCGCTGGCTGCATGGTCACGAACGGAACCGTGCGCCGCAACGCCAACGTGCGGGTCGTCCGCGACGGCACGGTGATCCACGAGACGTCGATCTCGCAGCTCAAGCGGTTCAAGGACGACGCGCGCGAGGTCAACGAGGGATTCGAGTGCGGGATCCTGCTCGACGGCTTCAACGACGTGAAGGAAGGCGACGTCCTCGAGGTGTTCGAGACGCGCGAGGTCGAGCGCACCGATCTCGACACGCCGGCCGCGTCGGCGAGCTCCGCCGAGACGGCTGCGAGCTCGTAGGAGCCGGACCTGTCCGGCCCGCCGGCAACGACCGTGGCGGGATAGGCCGGACAGGTCCGGCCCCTACGATGGCGCCTGTGACGACGGGCTTCGTCGGCATCCTCAGCTTCGAGCTCCACTTCCCTGAGAGCCATTCCCTCAAGGAGAAACGAACGCACCTGCGGTCGGTGAAGCAGCAGCTCGTCAATCGCACGGGCTGCTCGATCTCGGAGGTCGCGCATCACGACACGTGGCAGCGTGCGGGCCTGACGCTGGCGTGCGTCACGCGCGAGGCGGGGGAGGCAGTGCGACTCCTCGACGAGGCAGAGCGGTGGCTGTGGGGCCAGGCATTCGAGGTCGTGCGCTGCGACCGACAGCTCCATCAGCCTGGCGACTGAATAATGTGGAGTATGGCTCGTACGAATGTGGTCGTCGACGAGCGCCTGCTCACGCGCGTCATACAGCTCTACGGTCTGCGGACGAAGCGAGAGGCGATCGAGTTCGCGCTCCGGATGACCCTCGCAGCGAGCGATGATCCTCACGGTCAGGCTCGCGGTCTCGAGGAAAGGGGTTGGGCAGCCGATGGGGGGACCCTGCGCGACGAGCCGGTGTCGACCCTGTGATCGTGCTCGATACTTCAGGCTGGGTCGAGCTGCAGCGCTCGACGGGAAGCACGGTGCACCTGCGCCGGCGTGACGCACTCCATACCCCGCTCGAGTGCGTACCTGTCGGATGACGCGTCCGGAGCGCATGCGGCGCGTCGACGAGGCGGTGAAGCAAGTGCTCTCCGAGACGATCCCGACCCTCAAGGATCCCCGCATCGGGTTCGTCACCGTCACCGCCGTTGAGACGACCCGAGACCTCGATCACGCGAAGGTCTGGCTCAGCGTCTTCGGGTCGGATAGGCAGCGCGAGCAGACGCTCGCCGCGCTCGAGGGTGCGTCGGGTGTCCTACAGGCCCGCATCAATCGCGACCTGAAGCTGCGCCGCACGCCGCACCTCGAGTTCGTACACGACCGCGCCGTCGCGCACGGCGTCCGGATGACGCACCTGATCGACGAGCTGACCCCGCCCGACGAGCCCGAGGCCGAGGACGATGACCGCACGCCCTGACCTCGACGCCGTCGTGGAGGCGCTCTCCGGCGCGACCCGGTTCGTCGTCACCTCGCACGACAACCCGGACGGCGACGCGATCGGCTCGTTGCTCGCGCTCCACCTGGCGCTCCTCGAGCTCGGCAAGGACTCCGTCATGAGCCTCGGTGGCTCGACGCCGCTTCCCGAGGAGTTCGGCTTCCTGGGCCTCGCGACCCACGGCCTCGTCCGCGCCGCGCCGGCGGACGCCGCCGAGCGCGTGCTCGTCGCGGTCGACTGCGCGCAGGCGAGCCGGATCGTCGAGACGGCCCTCGTCGACCGCGCCACGAGCATCGTCAACATCGACCACCACCACGACAACACGCGCTTCGGGGCGGTGAACCTCGTCGTCGAGGACGCGTCGTCGACGGCCGAGGTGCTGGCGGACGTCTTCGACGCCCTCTCGCTCGGGACATCGCCGGCGATCGCGGAGGCGCTCTATGTCGGGCTCGTCACAGACACCGGGCGGTTCCAGTACTCAAACACCTCCGCGAAGGCGCTCCGCCTGGCTGCCGAGCTCGTCGAGGCGGGCGCCGATCCGAGCAAGGTCTTCGTCGAGGTCTACGAGTCGACGCCGCTTCCCCGGCTCAAGCTGCTAGCGCGGGCACTCGAGCGGGCGGTGACGCTCGTCGAGGGCCGGATCGTCGTCTCCGAGCTCGTCCGCGACGACTTCGAGGACACGGGTGCGGCCGAGCCCTCCTCCGAAGGGATCATCGACTACCTGCGCGCAGCCGACGGCGCCGAGCTCGTCGCCCTCGTCCGCGAGCTGCCGAACGGTGCGGCCACAGCGCGGAAGGGCTCACTTCGCTCCAGGCCCGGCGGTGTCGACGTGTCCGCCATCGCGCGCGCATTCGGCGGCGGCGGGCATCGTCGAGCCGCCGGGTTCTCGACCGACCTGCCGATGGCTGAGATCACCGGCGCGATCGTGGCCGCGTTCGTCGCGGCCGAGCGCGACACCGGCTGACGGGGCGGACGTGGC
>JACDBY010000429.1 GCA_013694685.1 Actinomycetota bacterium | reverse complement strand
CCCGTGGATGGTAACTCGCCGCCCAGCCGAGGCCGACGCGCTCGAGCGCCGCTTGCGCACGTCCTACATCTCCTGCAACTGCGAGGGCTACCTCTTCGAGCGCCGTCTCGCGCACGAGGTATCGCCCCGGATCCTGCGAGAGATACCCGGCGCGGCCCAGCAGCTCCACGGTCCCGTCCTGCGGCTCGACGAGACCGGCGGCGATCCGCGCCAACGTCGTCTTCCCGGACCCGTTCGGCCCCGCGAGCGCCACGATCTCGCCGCGGCGCAGCTCGAGGTCAACCCTGTCCAGAACGGGCATGGCGCGGCGGTACGCGTAGGCGACGCCGCGAAGCGCCGCCACGACCGCGCCCGAGGGGGCTTGTGTTTCTGAAACACAAGGATTCGTGTAGAGCGGGCGCTGAGCGGACAGCCACTCGATCGCCTCAGCGCGTGGCGCGTCGAGGAGGACGCGGCCGCCGTCGACGAAGAGGACGCGGGTCGCGAGCTCGAGCGCGCGCGCGACGCGGTGCTCGGAGAGGACGACTGTGGCGCCCAGCTGCTCGACAGCTGTGAGGAAGAGCGTGGCCGCCTCCGGATCGAGCTGCGAGGTCGGCTCGTCCAGGAGCAGGAGCCGGGGCTCCAGGGCGAGCGCAGAGGCGAGACACACCCGTTGCAGCTCGCCGCCCGAGAGCTCGACCGTCTTGCGGCCCCAGAGGTGGAGCGCGTCCAGCGACTCCAGCGCGCGCTCGACCCGCGGCCAGATCGCCCGCGGCTCGACGCCGAGGTTCTCCAATCCGAAGGCGATCTCATTCGCGACGACGGTCATCACGACCTGGTCTTCCGGATCCTGGAAGACCGTCGCGACGGTGCCGGCGAGCTCGGCCGGTCGCATTCGTCGCGTGTCGAGCCCCGCGACCACGACCTGGCCGGCGAAACGCCCGCCGTGAAAGTGGGGGACGAGCCCGGCCAGCGCCCGAAGCAGCGTCGTCTTGCCGGATCCGGACGGGCCGAGAAGCGCCACGACTTCACCCGGCTCGAGCGCCAGGGAGACGTCCCGCAGTGCGGGCGGAGCCGCCGGATACGAGAAGGAGAGTCCGTCGACGGTGACTAGAGCCACAGCGCCGCCACCAGGACGAGGAGGGCGGCAAGCGCGAGTGCCAGCCTGTCCCGCACGCTCCACGGCGGGCGCGGCGCCCGCGTGAAGCCGGGTCGTCCGAAGCCACGCGCCTCCATTGCCTCCGCGAGGCTCGTCGCGCGCTCGAGCGAGCCGGCGACGAGCGGCGAGAGCAGGGTGGCGTAACCGCGGACGCCCTCGAGGCGTATGCCGCGGCCGCGCACGGACTCCGCGAGCCCGGCGGCGTCACGTTCGAGCGAAGGTACAAGGCGTGTCGCAAGCGCTACGGCGAGTGCAGAGCGACGCGCCACGCCGGCCGCGGCGACGAGCCGATCGTGGTCGAGCAGGAGGGCGTAGGCCGCGAAGGCGAGCCCGAGCGCAGTCAGCCGCAGCGCGTTCAGCGCGGCCTCCGAGAGCTCCGTCGTCGTTACGTCAAGCGGTCCGAGCACCGGGATCGTCGCGCCCTCCCACAGGATCGTCCCGTGCGGGCTCGACCAGAGGAAGGGCGAGAGCACGAGCACGCCGAAGCCGCTCGTGAGTGCGCCGAAAAGGTAGACGCCGCGGCGACCGGGAGGGGCCTGGAGGCACACGCCGAGCAGCACGACGGTCAGCAGAGCGACCGCCCAGATCCGGTCGGTTAGCAGTGCGGCGGCTCCGGCCGCGGCGAGCAGCGCCGCTGCTGGTCCGGGGCTCACGGGATCGAGTACCTCCTGATGAGGTCGAGCTCCCCACTGACGACGAACCGGATCGGATCCCCGGCAGTCTCGCCGAGCAGCTCGGCCCGCGCCTGATCCGGGCCGAGGCGGAGCTCGAGCACGTTTGCCCCGTTGGGCACCGGCACACCGAGCTGCTCGACCGAGTCGGCGCCGATCAACTCCGCCAGCTCCCCCGCCCGCCGGGCCTGAGCGCCTTCGAACCGGACGACAGCCCGCCTCGCCCGGCCCTCGTAGCCGTGGATGAACGGTTCCGGGAAAGCGCCGACGACCACACGCGCCTCTCCCTCCCGCTCCCACCCGCGGTAGTCGAGCCAGGCCACATCGCCGTCCCGCAGCCTGTACGAGGCTGCGCTGCGATCGCCCTCGTAGCCGTTCACGAACCAGAACCAGTCGCGCTGCTCGCCGAGATCTCCCTCGATCCCGTTCACGGACTGGACGTAGCGCCCGCCGTAACGCGTCCCGACGTCCGCCTCGGCGGCGAGCGCGCGCATAAGCGTCTGTCCCGCGTCGACCTCCACCTCGACCAGGAGCTCGGCGCCGCGGTCGCGCGTGACCCAGAGCTGGGCCGTCCCGTGCTCCCCGCCGGAGCCGCCACAGCCGGCGAGGAGGACAAGGGCACCGAGAGCGACGAGGGCGCGCCGGATCACTTCACCGCGTTCGACCGAACGGCGCCGGACGCTGTCGCCCGGACGAGCCCGACATGACGCCCGATGCAGGCGCGGCCCGCGTTCGTCCGGAAGCGCCTGCCGTCAGCGGCGAGCGTGGCCGTCGTCGCCCGTGTCCGCTTGCCGGCGTCGGTGACCGACTGGACGACGTAGCAGTTGCCGGGCAGCCGCTGCAGCTCGAGCGTCGGCGGGCCGCCGGTCGCTCCGAACGTCGCGTAGTACCAGAGGACGATATCGCCGTCCTTCAGCACGACCTTGT
>JACDBY010000369.1 GCA_013694685.1 Actinomycetota bacterium | reverse complement strand
GGTCATGATCGCGGCGACGCTGCGCAAGGTCTCGAAGACGCTCGGTCTCGTGACGTTCGGCGTGCGGGCGATCGAGAAGCAGACGGAGCCGATCGGGCCTGTGCTCGGTGAGATCAACGCTGCGCTCGAGCAGGTCGCGGGCGCCCTCGAGGGCGTCGTGGCAGCCAAGCCCGCCGGCCCGCCGCCCCCGGCGGGCGCTCCGCTGGAGCCCATGACCGGGCCGAAAGCCGAGACGCAATAGCGGTGGCCGTTACGCCCCAGCATCGGATCGCGGGCGGGCGCCTGCAATGTGCCTAGGAATTCCCGGCCAGATAGTCGAGGTCGTCGATCTCGGGCACCACATCGCGAAGGTCGACGTCTCGGGGGTTCGTCGCAACGTCAACATCGGGCTGCTGACCGGCGACGACGCAGTGGGTGTCGGTGACTGGGTCCTGATCCACGTCGGGTTCGCGATGTCGAAGATCGACGAGGCGGAAGCGACTGCGACCCGCGAGTTCCTCGAACGACTCGGCGATCCGTACGAGCAGGAGCTTGCCGAGCTCAGCGCGAGCAGCATCGAATGAGACGCCGTCCCGAGCTGTCTTTCTCGCCGCCTGACCCGACAATCTCCGACGAGCACGGCGAGCTCAGCTGCATCACCTGCGGCGACGTCGCGGTCGAGGCGCGGGTCGTTGCACTCGATCGCGGCAACGCTCTCGTGGAACTCTCCGGCCGGAGGGAGAAGGTTGCTGTCGACCTCGTCGAAGGGGTCGCGGTCGGCGACGTCGTCCTCTGCCACGCCGGCGTGGCGCTCGAGAAGCTCGAAAGTCCTCCGCGGGAGCTCGAGAGCGACGGTCGATGAGGTTCGTCGACGAGTACCGCTCGGGAAAGGTCGCGCGCGAGCTCTCGCACCAGATCGAGAAGCTGCTCGAGCCGGGTCGCGAGTACAAGCTGATGGAGGTCTGCGGCGGTCACACGCACACGATCTACAAGCACGGGGTCGAGAACCTTCTCCCGCCGGGGGTCGACCTGATCCACGGCCCGGGTTGCCCCGTCTGCGTCATCCCCATGGGACGCGTCGACGACGCCATCGCAATCGCCGAACGCGACAGGGTGATCTTCACGACCTTCGGCGACATGATGCGAGTCCCCGGCGGCAACGGGTGCCTGCTCGAGGCCAAGGCGCGCGGCGCGGACGTACGGATGGTCTACTCGCCGCTCGACGCTCTGCGCATCGCGCGCGAGAACCCCGACCGCGAGGTCGTGTTCTTCGCGATCGGTTTCGAGACCACGACCCCCTCGACGGCCTTGACGCTTCTCCGCGCGCGGGCCGAGGGCATACGGAACTTCTTCGTCTTCGCGAACCACGTCACGATCATCCCGGCGATCCGCGCGATCCTCGACTCACCCGATCTCCGGCTCGACGGCTTCATCGGCCCAGGGCACGTCTCGACGGTGATCGGCACAGGCCCGTACCGGTTCATCGCCAGAGATCACGGAAAGCCACTCGTCGTCGCCGGCTTCGAGCCGCTCGACGTGCTGCAGGCGGCGTTCATGGTCATGCTCCAGCTCGCGGAAGGCCGTTGCGAGGTGGAGAACCAGTACTCGCGCGTGGTTCGTGAAGGCGGGAACCCGCGCGCGCTGGAGGCGATCGCCGAGACCATGGAGCTTCGATCGACCTTCGAATGGCGTGGACTGGGCTTCATCTCACAGAGCGCCTTGAAGCTGCGGGAGGAGTTCGGCGACTGGGACGCCGAGGTGCGCTACGACATTCCCGGTGTGCGTGTCGCCGACCCGAAAGCGTGTCAATGCGGCGAGGTCTTGAAAGGCGTGATCAAGCCGTGGGAGTGCAAGGTCTTCGGTACGGCCTGCACACCCGAGAAGCCGATCGGCACGTGCATGGTCTCGAGCGAGGGCGCCTGCGCGGCCTACTACAACTACGGGCGGTTCTCGCGACGTCTCGAGACGCTGACGACTTGACGAGCCGCGAGGAGGACGTGCTCGAGACCATCGAGCGGCGGCGGCGGCGGAAACCGAAGCTCACGGACGAGTTGATCACGCTCGCGCACGGCGCGGGCGGCAAGTCGAGCCACGTGCTCGTCGAGGCGCTCTTCCTCGAGGAGCTCGGGAACCCGCTCCTTGCTCCGCTGGCCGACGCAGCGGTCTTCTCGCAGAACCACACTCGGCTCGCGCTGACGACGGATTCCTACGTCGTCAAGCCGCTGTTCTTCCCCGGTGGCTCGATCGGCGAGCTCGCGGTGAACGGTACGGTCAACGACCTCGCGATGATAGGCGCCCGCCCTCTGTATCTGACAGCGGGCTTCATCATCGAGGAGGGCTTCCCGACAGCGGACCTCCGGCGGATCGCCGCCTCGATGGGCGCCGCGGCGCGGGCCGCCGGAATCGCGATCGTCGCAGGCGACACGAAGGTCGTCGAGCGCGACAAGGGCGACGGCGTCTACATCAACACCGCCGGAATCGGCGTCCTGGAGCGAGACGTCGATCTGACACCGACGAACGTCAGGCCGGGCGATCAGATCCTGGTCTCGGGCACGCTGGGCGATCACGGCATGGCGGTGATGGTGGCGCGCGGCAACCTTGAGCTGGAGGTAGACCTCGAAAGCGACACTGCGCCGCTAGCAGAACTCGTCGCCGGCCTCCTCGACGCCACGGACGGCGTCCGTTGCCTTCGCGACCTGACGCGCGGCGGCCTCGCGACTGTGCTCAACGAGATTGCCCTCACGGCGGAGGTCGGGATCGTCATCGACGAGTCCCGCCTGCCGGTGCGCCCGGAGGTACACGGGGCGTGCGAGATTCTCGGCATCGACCCGCTCTACGTCGCAAACGAAGGGAAGCTGATGGCGATCGTCGCGCCCGAGGCCGCGTCCGCCGCCCTCGCCGCGCTTGCCTCGCACGAGCAGGGGATCGACGCCGAGATCGTCGGTCACGTCCGGGAAGCGCAGCCGGGACTGGTCGTCCTCGAGACCGCGTTCGGAGGCAGGCGAGTCGTCGACATGCTCGTGGGCGACCCGCTCCCTCGGATCTGCTGACGACGCCGCCGTGGTCGACTAAGCGCGCTCGTCGTCGCTGCCGGCCGCCGGCGGCATCGAGGTCGGGGCGGCCCCAGCCTCGGGCATCGACGTCCCGGGCGGGTCGAGCGGCGCGGTGGGTGCCGGCGGCACAGCGTCGACCGCGGCTCCGTTGTCATGTGCGTCGTCGTGCCCGTTGTGTTGGTCGTGGC
>JACDBY010000347.1 GCA_013694685.1 Actinomycetota bacterium | reverse complement strand
CGCTCGTCCTCGGGGACGTCGGCTGGCACGACGGGTCGCCGGTAGAGCCGTCACCCCGGCAGGTGCTGCGAGCGCAGCTCGAGCGAGCCGAGAAGCTCGGGCTCACGCCGATGGCCGGCTCGGAGCTCGAGTTCTATCTCCTGCAGGAGACCTTCGCGGAAGCCCACGCGAAGGGCTATGCAAGCCTCACACCCTCCGTCCCGTACATCCTCGACTGCCACGTTCTCGCGACCACGTACGACGAGCCGCTCCTGCGCGCGATCCGGAACGGGATGCACACGGCCGGGATCAGGGTCGAGACCTCGAAGGGCGAGGCCTGGCCGGGTCAGCAGGAGATCAACTTCCGCTACGCCGACGCGCTCGTGATGGCAGACAACCACGTGATCTACAAGAACGGGTCGAAGGAGATCGCGTTCCTCCACGGCCAGTCCCTCACGTCCATGGCGAAGCCGTTCGAGGACTGGATCGGCAACTCGTGTCACATCCACTCGTCGCTCCAGCGCGACGGCCAGGCGGTGTTCGCGGAAGACAACGCGCTCTTCGGACAGTGGCTCGCCGGGCAGATCGCGTGCGCGAAGGAGCTCGCGGTGTTCTTTGCGCCGACGATCAACTCGTACAAGCGCTACGCCGCGGGGAGCTGGGCTCCGACGACGCTCGCGTGGGGGTACGACAACCGCACCTGCGGCTTCCGCGTCGTCGGGCACGGCGTCGCGAAGCGCGTCGAGACGAGGATCCCCGGCGGCGATGTGAACCCGTACCTCGCGTTAGCGGCGATGATCGCGTCGGGCCTGCATGGGATCGAGGCGAGGCTCGAGGCGCCGCCGCCGCTCGAGGGGAACGCGTACGAGTCCGACGCGGAGCGCTTCCCCTCGACGATGCGCGAGGCCGTTGCGGCACTGGAGGATGGCGCGATGGCGCGTGCCGCCTTCGGCGACCAGGTCGTCGACCACTACCTCAACTACGCGCGGACGGAGCAGGCGATCTTCGACCGCTTCGTCACCGATTGGGAGCGCAAGCGCTACTTCGAGCGCGGGTAAGGCGAGCGTGATCCACGAGAAGCGGGTCGAGATCAGGTGGAGCGACGTCGACGCATACCGCCACGTCAACAACGCCGTCTACGCGACCTACCTCGAGGAGTGCCGGGACGAGTGGATGGTCCGGGCGCTCGGGCACATCGGCGACGTCTGGGACTACGTCCTGGCCCGCGTCGCGATCGACTTCCGTCACGAGCTCGTGCAGGACGACGACGCGGTGCTCGTCCGCTGCCGGCTCGTCCGCGCCGGGAGGTCGAGCCTCGGTCTCGCGGAGGAGATCGCGAAGCTCGACGGCACGGTCGCGGCCGAGGCGGAAGCGGTGCTCGTCGCTCGCGAGCGGGTCGAGGGAGGTCGCTCGCGGCCGCTGACCGACGCGGAGCGCCTGGCGTTCGAAGCAGTGCTCACCACGTAGATTCCGGATGTGAGCAGGCGTCCGATCATCGGGATCACCTCGTATGCCCAGCCCGCGCGATGGGGTGCGTGGGAGCTGCCTGCGGCACTCGTCCCGCTGCACTACGTCGAGTCGGTCGAGCGCGCCGGTGGCAGGGCGCTGCTCGTGCCGCCGAGCCCCGACGGGGTCGACGAGACGCTCGACGTCCTCCACGGCGTCGTTTTCTCGGGTGGGATCGACATCGATCCGTCGGCGTACGGCGCCGAGCGGCACCCGTCCACCGACTCCGCGCAAGTCCATCGGGACAGCGGCGAGCTCGCGTTGCTCCAGCGCGCGCTCGAGCGCGACGTCCCGACGCTCGCTATCTGCCGCGGCTTCCAACTCCTCAACATCGCCCGTGGGGGCGACCTCGTCCAGCACTTGCCGGAGACCGTCGGGCACGAGGGGCATCGCGAGGTCCTCGGCGCCTTCTCCGAGCATCCGGTCGAGGTGAAGGCCGGGACGCGACTCGGCGGGATCATCGGCGAGCGTCACGACGCCGTGCAGTCGAGCCACCACCAGGGCGTCGGTCGGGTGGGGGAGGGACTCGTCGAGACCGCCTGGGCCGAGGACGGCTCGCTCGAGGGTCTCGAGGAT
>JACDBY010000346.1 GCA_013694685.1 Actinomycetota bacterium | reverse complement strand
TCCGTTCCCGTCGACTCGTAGGCGAACGGGAGCGCGCCCTCGACCGCCGTCGGGATCTCGTCGGGGAGGCCGTCGACGTACTTCGCGCTCTGCCACTCGACACCGGTGAGGGTCTCCCCCTCCTTCTTCGCCTCGACCACTCCCGCGGCGGCGCCCTCGAGGAAGAGCAGGTAGTCGGCGCGGCCGTGAGGCCGCTTCATGACGAACTCGCGCACGGCGACGCCCCGAGCCGCGGAGAGGTTGACGCTGCGCGCGTCCTGGACCGCCCAGCCCGCGGCGGCCAGCTTGCGGTCGATCTCGACGCGGGCTTTCGCCTCGGGAGTCAGGTATGCGAGCTCGCCGTCCGTCATGGGCGAATCTTCGCCCATGTCGGTGCGGCTTACACGCTTGCCGGTTCGGTCAGCGACCTTCGGCGGCGCGCTTCTCTGCGTTGAGCACGCGATAGCGCTCGATCAGCTCGCGGAGCCGCCGGTCGAGGTCCTCCCGATAAGCGCGCTCCGCGGCGCGCTCCTCAGGCGTCTTCTTCCGTCTCTTCTTCATCCTCGTCCTCGTCCTCTCCGACCACCACGTCGTGAATCTCGTAGACAGCGGCCTTGACGTCGAACAGCGCCTCGAGCATCAACTGCGTCGCCTCGATGTCTTCCACTCCCTGATGGTGCCTGATGCTCAGCCCGACCCGCAAGGTGGCGGATCGAGTCATGTCGTGTCAGGCGCGCGCGGGCTCGAAGCGGAGCTTCGCGACCTTCTGCGGCACTCTGGTCGGGTAGTCGCGCGTGAAGCAGGCGCGGCAGACCGCATCCTCGGGAAGCGTCGTCGCGGCCTGCATGCCCTCGACCGAGAGGTAGTGCAGCGAGGTGGCGCCGACCAGCGAGCGCATCTCCTCGACCGAGCGGTGGGCGGCGGCGAGCTCGTCCTCGTCGGCCATGTCGATTCCGTAGAAGCACGGGGAGACGACCGGCGGCGACGAGATCCGCACGTGGATCTCCGCTGCGCCCGCGTCGAGCAGCATCGCGACCAGCTGCCGCATCGTCGAGCCGCGGACGATCGAGTCGTCCACGACGACGATCCGGCGGCCCTCGACCTCGCTCAGCGGGTTGAACTTCATCCGGATGCCCTGCTCCCGCATCGCCTGGTCGGGCTGGATGAACGTGCGCGCGACGTAGCGGTTCTTGATCAGGCCCTCGTTGAAGGGAATCCCGGACGCGTTCGAGAACCCGATCGCCGCGGGCGTGCCGGAGTCGGGGATGCCGATGACGAGGTCGGCCTCGACCGGGGCCTCCGCGGCGAGCCGCTCTCCCATGCGAACGCGCGCGCCATGTACCTCGACCCCGCCGACCCTCGAGTCGGGGCGGGCGAAGTAGACATGCTCGAAGATGCAGAGGGCGTTTCGTCCGACAGGGAGCGCCTGTGCCGCGTGCACCCCGGCTTCGTCGACCCAAACGATCTCGCCCGGGCGCACGTCTCGCACCACCTCGGCTCCGATGAGATCGAGCGCGCATGTCTCGGAGGCGACGACCCAGTCCTCCCCGATCTGCCCGAGGGTGAGCGGGCGGAAACCGAACGGGTCGCGGAAGGCGACGAGCGTGTCGTCGACCAACGCCGTCACCGAATACGCGCCTTCGAGTCGGCCCATCGCGCTTGCGACCGCCTCGGACAGCGGGGCGGGGTCACGGGCGATGAGCGCCGCGATCACCTCGGAGTCCGAGCCCGAGCCGAGCCGCACCCCGTCCTCGACCAGCTCGGCACGCAACTCCTCGACGTTCACGAGATTGCCGTTGTGGCCGAGCGCGACCGTGCGCGCGCGCCCGTGATGGATCAGGGGCTGCGCGTTCGCCCACCGGTTCGCGCCGGTGGTCGAGTAGCGCGTGTGCCCGATCGCGACCTCACCTGGCAGCGCCTGCAGCTGCTGTTCGTTGAAGACCTGCGCGACGAGGCCCATGTCGCGGACGACGGTGAGCCGACCGTTGTCGGAGACGGCGATTCCCGCTGACTCCTGGCCGCGGTGCTGGAGCGCGAACAGGCCGAAGTACGCAATACGCGCGACGTCTCGCTCCTTCGAGCGTATGCCGAAGACTCCGCACATTTACTTGTGCGCCAGACTGGGATCCGCTCGCGCGGATTCCAGTCGCGCGAAGATCCCTGAAGGCGTCCGCTTCGCGGCCGCGATGCCTGTGGCTCTCATGTCGAGGTCTCGCCGAAGAAAGCGCTTCGCAGGTGCGCCAGCTCCACTCCCAGCAGGGTATCTCCCCCGACGACACCGACGTTGTACACGGGGACCCCGAGATCGACGGCGAGG
>JACDBY010000330.1 GCA_013694685.1 Actinomycetota bacterium | reverse complement strand
ATGTTCCTGACACTGTTCGCCCTGGCCTCCGTCGCCGGGCTCGTCGTGACACCCGGAGCCGCCGCGGGCGATTTCGCCGACGAGCCCTGCACCGATGCGGGCGGGGACATCTACCTGAGCCCGGTCGCCCAGCAGGGCGTCGGATACTCGGTCCGGTTCAAGCTCAAGGAGTACGAGGGCTGCGACCGGTTCCGCGTCACCTCGGGGAGCTTGCCGCCTGGCCTGACGCTGTCGAGCGACGACGGCATCGCGAGCGGGACGCCGACAACAGCCGGGAGCTTCACGTTCTACATCACCGTCGACTACCCCACCTGCCCGGCTCCGAAGAACGCCTCGGACCGGCGGTTCCAGATCAACGTCAACCCGCAGGTCCTCCGGATGTTCGTCGCCACCAACGGCCTGCCGGACGCGAACCTCGGGCAGGCTTACGCCCCGCCCGCGCTCGCGACCGGTAACGGCAGCCCGAGCTCCTGGTCGCTCGCCGGAGGCTCCCTGCCGCCGGGCGTGCAGCTCGGCTCCAACGGAGTGATCTCGGGAACGCCGACGGCGAGCGGGGTCTTCTCGTTCACCGTCCAAGCGAACGGCCCGAATAACAGCGACACGAAGGCGCTCTCGATCTTCGTTCTCGCGCCCCTCGAGCTCCAGGATCTCAAGGGTAAGAAGGCCCCGACGACCGGGCTCACCGCGTCCAGCCTCGTCAACGCCCCGTTGACGACGGGTCTGAAGGCCGTCGGTGGGCGCGCGCCGTACGTGTTCTCGAGCACCGGTGCGATCCCGCCGGGGATGACGCTCAACCCGAGCTCCGGGACGATCAGCGGGACGGGAACCGTCGCGGGCACATACCGCTCGACGGTGACCGTGGCCGACCAGACCGGCGCCAAGCTGTCGGTGCCGTTCGCGATCACGGTCAAGCCGCTGCTGCAGTTCGTCGCCCTCAAGACACTGCCGATCGGACGGGCCAACCGGTTCTACGCGGCACGAATCCCGGTCGCGGGCAAGGACGCGCGCACGGCGTTCTTCGCGCTCGCGGGTCGCATCCCGCCCGGGCTCGAGCTGAACGAGACGACGCGCCGCCTCGAGGGCACGCTGCTCGTCCCGGGACGGTTCCGCATCCGGGTCTTCGCCTTCAGTGCGACCGGCGCACCGATCAGCAAGCTCTTCACCATCACGGTCCGCCCGTAGCGACGGATTAGGTCGGGTCGTTCTCGCCCGCTCGTGCGGGCGAGAATGACCCGATGAGCCTTCGCGGACAGCTGCTCGTCGCCGGGCCGGCCCTCCTCGATCCGAACTTCCACCGCACTGTCGTCCTCGTCGGCGACCACGGCGACCACGGTGCGATGGGTGTCGTCCTCGACCGCCCGTCGGCCGTCACGGTCGCAGACGCGGTGGCGCCGCTCGCGGCGCTCACTGGCCCGGACGAGCTCGTCTACCTCGGTGGCCCGGTGCAGCCGGAGGCCGTCCTCGTGCTCGCGGAGTTCGCCAACCGCGAGCAGGCGGAGTCACTCGTCGTCGACGGCGTGGGGTTCCTCCCGGGTGAGCTCGACGACGCGCACGCGCTCGGCGAGCTCCCGCACGTACGGGTCTTTGCGGGGTACGCCGGGTGGGCGCCGGGCCAGCTCGAAGCGGAGCGCGACGAGGGCTCCTGGCTCGTCTTCCCCGCCCACGGCGCGGACGTCTTCACGCACGATCCCGAGAGGCTCTGGCGCCACGTGCTTCGCCGCCAGGGCGGCGCGTATGCGGTCTTGGCGCTCCTGCCCGACGATCCTCGCGGCAATTAGCACCAACTCGGTCGTCAAACGTTAACAAATAGTTCGGATATGCCCTCCGGGAATGACAGGGCGTGCCCGACCGTTCACACTGGTACGAGCGCGCCGCGGCGCAGGTTTGCGCGGCGCCGGACCTCCGACACACGAGAGCATGCCGCGGGCACGTCTGCCCGTGGCCCTGATAACGAAACGAGGACAGACACTTGGAGACCAGCATCATCGAGATTCCGGCACTGGACGCGTTCGCCGCCGAGGCGGAGGAGCGCGGCAAGGTCGAGGCAGAGGAGCTCGACGCCATCGCGCTCGAGCACGGCCTCGACGAGGAGGCGGTGACCGCCTTTCGCACGCTCCTCTCCGAGCGCGGGGTGACGCTGCCCGCGGCCGAGGACGACGACGACTTCGAGCTCGACCTGACCCCCGGCTCCGGTCCCTCGACGACCGATTCGCTCGGGATGTTCCTGTCGGAGATCGGTCGCTACCAACTGCTCACCGCCGCCGACGAGATCGCACTCGCGAAGCGGGTCGAGCGCGGTGACCGGGCCGCGAAGGAGCGCATGATCAACTCGAACCTGCGCCTGGTCGTCTCGATCGCAAAGCGCTACCGCGGTCACGGCGTGCCGTTCCTCGATCTCATCCAGGACGGCGTGATCGGGCTCAACCGGGCGGTCGAGAAGTTCGACTACCGGAAGGGCTTCAAGTTCTCGACGTACGCGACCTGGTGGATCCGGCAGGCCTGTCAGCGATCGGTCGCCAACCAGTCGGCGACGATCCGCGTGCCCGTGCACGTGCAGGAGCGTCAGCAGAAGCTCAACCGCGCCCGGCAGCGCCTCGAGGTGAGCCTCGGGCGCCAGCCGACCGTGGAGGAGCTCGCGACGGCAACCGGTCTCAAGCTTCATCACGTGGTCGAGGCGCTCGATGCGGTCGAGGCGTCGGTTTCGCTCAACCAGGCGGTCGGCTCGGACGGCGACGGCGAGCTCGGCGACCTGTTCGCCGACCGGACAGCCGTCGACCCGGTCGAGGAGGCCGACGAGTCGTTCCAGCGCGACCGCGTGCGGACGGCGCTCGCGGGCCTCCCAGAGCGAGAGCGCCGCGTGCTCGAGCTGCGGTTCGGCTTCGCCGGCCAGGAGAGCCTCACGCTCGAGGAGATCGGACGCGAGCTCGAGCTGACTCGCGAGCGGGTGCGCCAGCTCGAGAAGTCGGCGCTGACGCGGCTCCAGCACGCGCTCGACCACGACGCGCGGCCGCTGCGCAGCCGCCGCGACCTGGCCGAGTCGGCGTAGGGGCGAGTCCATCT
>JACDBY010000435.1 GCA_013694685.1 Actinomycetota bacterium | reverse complement strand
TCGAGATCCGGTACCGCGAGGACGGGCGGGAAGTCGTGGTCACGACCGACAAGCCGACCGCGGCGCTCGCCGAGCTCACCGGTCGCGCGCTCGCGGAGGGCCGCGAGCTCGACCACCTCGAGGTGCGACGGCCCACGCTCGAGGACGTCTACCTCGAGCTCGTCGACGGTGACGAGGCTCCGGCCGAGAGCGAGACGCAGTGAGGATTTTTTTCCATGAGCTGCGGATCCAGCAGCTGCTCTTCTGGCGCAACAAGGAGTCGGCGGTCTTCATCTTCGTCTTCCCGCCGATGCTCTTTCTCCTGCTGGGCGCGGTGTACGACGGAGAGATCGACGGCGTGCCGGCGGTCGACCGCCTGCTCGTCGGGATCCTCGGCTACGGCTGCGCCAACACGGCGCTCGCTGGGCTCGCGATCACGCTCGTGATCCGGCGGGAGAACGGTCTGCTGAAGCGCCTCAGAGCGACCCCGCTGCCGCCGTATCTCTACATGGCGGCGGTTCTCGCCTCGACGCTCGTGGTGTTCTGCCTCCAGATGGCGGCGACCGTCCTGCTCGGCGTCCTGCTCTACGACGCGGAGGGTCCCGAGAGCTGGGCGGCGCTCGTGCCGGTGCTGCTGCTCGGCGCGACCGTCTTCGCAGGGCTGGGGATCGGGATCGCCTCGCTGATCCGCTCGGACGAGGGCGCCTCGGCGGTCGTCAACCTCGTCGTCCTCCCGATGGCCTTTCTCTCCGGCTCGTTCGGCTCGACGGGCGGGTATCCGGGATTCCTGCAGGCGCTCTCCGACGCGCTCCCGCTGACCTACCTGATCGACCTCGTGGAGGCGGCCTACGTCCGCGGCGAATCCCTCGTCGATGATCCGCGGGCGGTCGCCGTCGTGGTCGCCTGGGGTCTCGCAGGGCTCGCCGTCGCGGTGCGCCGCTTTCGCTGGGAGCCTCGAGCGCGATAGGGCCGGACCGCCCCGAGCGCGGTAGTGCCGGATGGTCCGGCACCTACACGGCTACCAGCCGCTGACCCAGCCCACGAGCAGGCCGTGCTCTGCTTCGGGATCGCGCCGCCCGGCGCGAGGCTGCCACGAAGGACGGCGAGCCCGCCCTAGGCTTCTGCGCATCAATCTCGTGGCGCTGGGCATGCTCGCTCCGTGCCGTCGATCGGCGGCCTGCGCTCGCGTCGCTCGCCTATGCGGTCTTCCTGCTCTCGTCGAGCTCGGCGTCCGCCTCCCTGAACGGGGCGCGTGCGCTCGAGGTCGACATGGCCCACCAGGCACTCGTGAGCCTCGTCCTCATCCGTCGGTCTCGTCGGGCTCATCCTCGGGATCGCCTTCGCGGCGGCTCCTCGGACCACCGGGCTTCAGCACCGTCCTCGTCGGCCTCGGCAGGGCGTCGACCGCCGTCGGCGTCAGACGGCCGCTCGTCGCCTAGCGACGACGCAACTCGACGCGACGGATCTTGCCCGTCACCGTCGTCGGCAGTTCGTCCACGAAGGTGATCGCGCGCGGCACCTCGTACGGGGCGAGGCGCTCGCGCACGTGGTGCTGCAACGCTCCAGCGAGCTCGTCGTCGGGGCTGACCCCCGGCGCGGGGACGACGAACGCCTTCACGAGCTCGCCGCGCTCCGCATCGGGCACCCCGACCACCGCCGCGAGGGCCACCGCCGGGTGGCCGACGAGGCACCCCTCGATCTCGCCCGGGCCGATCCGGTAGCCGGCGCTCGTGATGACGTCGTCGTCGCGGCCGACGAAGCGGAGGTAGCCGTCCTCGTCCTGAACCGCCTGGTCACCCGTGTGGAGCCAGCCGTTGCGCACCTTTGCCGCGGTCGCGGCCTCGTCGCGCCAGTAGCCGAGGAAGACGACCGGATCGCCATCGACGCGCACGCAGACCTCCCCGTCCACGAGGCGAATGTCGTGCCCGGGATACGGGCGGCCCATCGAGCCGGGCCGCGCCTCCCAGGCTGAGGAGTTTCCGACGAGCAGGTTCGCCTCGGTCTGACCGTAGAACTCGTTCAACCGGGTCCCGAAGCGCTCGCTGCACCACGCGGCCGTCTCAGCGCCGACGGTCTCGCCGCCGCTCGCAAGCGTGCGGAGCGCAACGGGCGAGCCGGGATCATGGCTTCGCATCAGGCGCAGCGCGGTCGCGGGCATGAAGACGTTGCGGATCCCGAGCCTCGCAATCAGGCCGAAGGCACGCTCGGGGTCGAACTTGCCACCGCGGTACGCGACGACGGGGATGCCGTGGTGGAGCCCGGGGCCCAACTCATCGTAGACCCCACCGATCCAGGCCCAGTCGGCGGGGGTCCAGATCACGTCACCCGGCTGCGGGAAGAAGTCGTGGGAGAGCTCGAAGCCCGGCAGGTGCCCGGCGAGCACGCGGTGCCCGTGCAGCGCTCCCTTCGGCGGCCCGGTGGTACCGGACGTGTAGACGAG
Source organism: Actinomycetota bacterium (assembly GCA_013694685.1). Taxonomy (GTDB): domain Bacteria; phylum Actinomycetota; class Thermoleophilia; order Gaiellales; family Gaiellaceae; genus Gaiella. The sequence goes on along the minus strand of JACDBY010000435.1, from coordinate 436 downwards.
GAGCGCGGGAGTGTCCGGTCCCGTCTCGGCCGGCTCGAAGCGATCGGAGGCGCTGGCGAGGAGAGGCTCGAGGTCGCGGTCGACGTCGAGCAGCGGCACGTCGACGCCGAGAGCAGCGACACGCTCGAGTGGCTCGCGCTCGCCGAGCACCGCGCGCACGTCCGCGTCGCCGAGGCGCATCGCGAGCGCCTCCGGCCCGAAGAGGATGCTGAGCGGGACGGCGATCGCGCCGAGCTTCGCGAGCGCAAGATGGGCGAGCGCGGTCTCCGGTCGCTGGGGCAGCAGCAGGGCAACGCGGTCGCCGGACTCGACACCGAGCCCGCGGAGAGCGTTCGCGAGCCGGTTGGAGTCGCGCGCGAGCTCCCCGAAGCTCACGGTGCGTGTGATCTCGCGCCCGTCCGTAACGAGGATCGCGGGCGCGTCGGAGGGCTGGCGC
>JACDBY010000312.1 GCA_013694685.1 Actinomycetota bacterium | reverse complement strand
GGGCGACGTTGCGGTTGTCCTCGCCCGCCTGGTTCGCGCAACCGAGCCAGACGTCCTCGATCTCCTCGGCAGGAACACCCGAGCGCTCGACCGCCGCGGCGACCGCGACGGCGGCCAGATCATCCGGGCGGATACCGGCCAGGCCACCGCCGTAGCGACCGACCGGCGTGCGGACGGCCGAAAGGATGATTGCCTCAGGCATGGGCTGACCTTAGCGTCGGCTCAAAAGATCTCGGGGCACCACGGTGCGGGCGCACCGAAGAGCGCGTCGGCCCGGGCAATCCCACCACGAGCCGCTTCCTCGGCGTGACCCGCTGCCTCGAGCTCTGCGAACGGGATGCCGCCGAGGAAGGCCGAGCCGAGCGCTTCGACCGGCACGCGGACGTCGGGTCGCCGTCGCGCGCGGCGCACGGAGCCGTCCTCGATCGTCCACGAGCCGACGTTCTCCGGAAAGTGCCCGTCCGAGGTCACCTCGAGCGTGACTCTTCCTCGCCCGGCATACGAACGCCCGGCGAGCGCCCTTGGGACATCGACGACCCTCACCCAGAGCGCGTCCCAGACCTTGAGGTGCAGCTTGTTGACGCGGTCGACGAGCAGGGGCAGCGGATGATCGAGCGGAAGGTGGTACGCCTCGATGCGATCGACCCAGTCGATCTCCAGCAGGAAGCGCCAGACATCCCTCGTTGCGGCATCGTCGACGCCGAAAGCCTCGACCACGCGAATCGTCTTCTTCCAGTCCTCCGGGGACGAGCCGGACTGAGCGAGCCGGTAGAGCGCGTACCCGACAGGTTTCCCGTCGCGCTCGAAGAGCGCACGCACGAGCGGCCCTGCGCCTCGGCGGCGCTCGGGCGCGTCGTCGAGTTGCTTCGTGCGCCACCAGTCGGCCGTGCGCACGATCATCCCGGGTCGGGTTCGCGAGACCGGCCGATAGACGCGCGGGAAGCTCCGGAGCGCCTCGTCGTCGTCCACGAGTCGGGTGGTGGTCGTCCGCTCGCCTCGGATGGCGACGGAGCCTCGCTCGGCGTCGATGTGCAGGCCGAGCGAGGCGAGGCCATAGCCGTACCGTCCGTAGATCGTCTCCTCCGATGCCCAGAGCGCCGCGATCGGCTCCCCCCGCTCGCGGACGTCGGCGAGCTGTGCGTTCATCATCCGGCTCAGGAGCCCGCGACGGCGGTGCGACGGGAGGACACCGACGACCGTGATCCCGGCGCACGACAGCTTTCCGCCCGGGACGGTCAGCTGGAACGGAAACGCTCCCGCGCCGGCGACGATCCGTCCGTCGTCGAGGACGGCGTGCATCCGCTCGAACGGAAGGAGCGACGAGAACCGTGTCGCGTCGTCGTCGGTCGGTACCCAGCCGAAGTAGTGCCCGATCGAGCCAAGCGCGACCCGGAACTCCTCGAGATCACGAACGGTGCGGACGCGAAATGCCACCGCGCGATCCTACGCCCCGTGGCGGCTCAGAGCTTCTCGAGCGGTGCGTACTCGAGCATCAGGCGGCGCTCGCTGCCGTCCGCGGCGAAACGAACCGTGACGATGCCGTCGGCGTCCATGCCCGTGACGACTCCCTCGCCGAGCGAGCCGTGCCTGACCGAGTCGCCGGTCGAGATGCTCGGCATCGGGCGCGGCGTCCCCTGGGAGGCCGCCTGGCGCGAGGACTGCGTGTAACTCGACCACGAGGTCGGCCGGAGTCGCTCTCGCGCGACCGCCGCCGGGAGCTCGTCCAGGAACCGGGAGGGCAGGTTGTACTCGCGGCGCCCGTACAAGGAGCGCGCCGTCGCATGCGTCAGAGTGAGCCGCTCCATCGCTCGCGTCATCCCGACGTAGGCAAGCCGTCGCTCCTCCTCGACCTCGTTGTCCTCGATCGAGCGCGCGTGCGGGAAGATCCCCTCCTCCATCCCGATCAGGAAGACGATCCGGTACTCGAGCCCCTTCGCGTTGTGGATCGTCATCAGCGTCACCTGTGGCGTCTTTTCGGCGAGGGTGTCCTGGTCGGACTGGAGCTGCACCTCCTCGAGGAACCCTGCGAGGCTCGGCTCCTCGGCGCGTGAACGGTACTCCTGCGCCGAGCCGACGAGCTCCTGGAGGTTCTCGATCCGGCCGCGTGCCTCGATCGTGCGTTCGGCCTCGTACGCCTCGAGCGTGCCGCTGCGGTCGAGCACCGCCTGGACGAGCTCGTCGATCTCCAGCTCCTGCGCGGCCGACATCAGCGACTCCATGACGGTGCGAAAGCCGCGCAGCGCCTTGGTCGCGGCGGTCGCGACCCCGGCTGCCTCCGGGTCGGCGGTTGCCTCCCAGAGCGAGATCCCAAGCGCATCGGCGTGCGCAACGAGCCGCTGCAGCGACGTATCGCCGATCCCCCGTCTCGGACGGTTCGCGATGCGCAGCAGGGCGACGGCGTCGGTCGGGTTCACGAGCACCGAGAGATACGCGACGGCGTCCTTGATCTCCGCCCGCTCGTAGAACCGCGGGCCGCCGATCACCTGGTACGGCACTCCCTGACGGACGAGCACGTCCTCGAGCACCCGCGACTGAGCATTCGTCCGGTAGAAGACCGCGATCTCTGAGGCAGAGGAACCGGACTCGACGTGGCGAGCGATCTCGGCCGCGACGAGCCGTGCCTCGGCGTGCTCGTCCTCGACCTCGACGACCTCGACCGGATCGCCGTCGCCGAGCTCCGACCAGAGCTGCTTGGGCTTGCGGTCGCGGTTGTTGTCGATCACCGCATTGGCGGCCCCGAGGATCGCGTTCGTCGAGCGATAGTTCTGCTCGAGCGCCACCATGTCCGCCCCGCCGAAGTCCGCCTCGAAGTCGAGAATGTTGCGGATGTCGGCGCCGCGGAAGGCGTACACACTCTGATCGGGGTCCCCAACGACGAAGACGTTCCGATGCGGCGCGGACACAAGCTGAAGCAACCGGTACTGGGCATGGTTCGTGTCCTGGTACTCGTCGACGAGGATGTGTCGAAAGGCCCTCTGCCAGCGCTCGCGCGCCTCGGGGAACCGCTCGAGCACCTCGACCGTCAGCATCAGCATGTCGTCGAAGTCGACTGCGTTCGAGGCGTGGAGTCGCCGCTGGTACGCCTCGTAGACCTCGGCGACCGTCTGATCCCAGAACGAGGCGACGCGGGCTGTGTACTCCCCGGGTGAGACGAGCTGGTTCTTCGCCTTCGAGATCTGGGCGTGGATCCCGCGCGGCGTGAACCGTTTCGGGTCCTTGCCGAGCTCCTCCAGGCAGGCCTTGACGACGCGCACCTGATCGGCCTGGTCGTAGATCGAGAAGGAGGAGCGGTAGCCCAGCCGCTCGGCCTCGCGGCGCAGGATGCGGCCACAGGCGGCATGGAAGGTGAGGATCCAGATCGCTCTGGCCGTGCGCCCGAGGATCCGCTCGAGTCGCTCGCGCATCTCCGTCGCGGCCTTGTTCGTGAAGGTGATCGCCAGGATCTCGTTCGGCTTGACGCCGTGCGCGCGGATCAGGTGCGCGACCCGGTGCGTCAGCACGCGCGTCTTGCCCGACCCCGCGCCGGCGACGACGAGGAGCGGCCCGTCGAGGTGCAGCACCGCCTCCCGCTGCGCCGGATTGAGACCGGCGAGAAGCTCCTCGTGCGGTGTGACGGTCACTCGTCGATGCTAGCCGCGGCCTCTGGAGCCGAACCGGACAGGTCCGATTAGCGTGACAGCGTGATCTCGCCGGCCACGATCGACGACGCGCCCGCCATCGCGGCCCTCGGCACCGCGGTGTCGCCGCACCAGCTCAACTCGGTTCGCGGGGTGGAGCACCGCATGCGCAAGGTTCCCGCGACCGCCCGGCGCGCACAGTGGAAGGTCGAGCGAGACGGTGCGCTCGTCGCCTACGCCGAGGCTGCGCTCGACTGGCTCTCGACCGAGCCGGGCCGCTCGTTCTGCGGCGTTCGGGTGCATCCGGAGCATCGCGGCCGGGGCATCGGCTCGGCTCTCTGGGATGCGGTCGACGGCCATCTTGTCGAGATCGGCGCGCGAGCGACGACCGCGTTCACGCTCGATCACGCACCGTCGGTGTCGTTCGCCGAGCGTCGCGGGTTTCGGAAGACGTCCTCCGACGCGCTCTCGGCGACCGATCCGACCACTCTCCCGCCGGCACCCGAGCCTCCGGCTGGCGTGAAGCTCCGCCCGGCGGCCGACTGGCTCGACGACCCGCGGCCGATCTACGAGCTCGACCTGGCGGGTGGACTCGACGAGCCCGGCGACACCGACTTCTCCGGGATGACGTTCGAGCTCTGGCAGGACGACATCTGGACGGACCCCGACTACGACTACGACATCTGCACGGTGGCCGTCGTCGACGCGAAGCCCGTCTCGATGTCGATGCTCGTCGTCGACGCCGACGCCGGCCGCGCGGTGAGTGGCTTCGCGGCGACGTTCCGCGAGTACCGCGGCCGCGGCCTCGCCGGTCTCTGCAAGCACCACACACTCGCGAAGGCGGCACGTCGAGGGATCACGCGCGCGATCACCTACAACGACGAGACGAACGCACCGATGCTCGCGATCAACCAACGGCTCGGCTACCAACCGTTCGCGACCGCCTACAGGTGGCGCCGACAGAGCTGACGGAAGCAACCGTCCGTGAGCGATGGCCCTCGTTCTACGCGCTGACGCGCGTCCGAGCCCAGACTGCCGAGCCGACGGCCGTCCCGACGGCGGCGACACTGAGTGGCGTCCCGATGGCGACGACCGACCAGGGCGTCGCCGGAACCTCGAGATGCCAGGCGACCGCGGTCACGAGCCCAGCGAGCCCCGAGACGCACCCGGCCATAGCCGACGCGACGAGTGCGGGTGCGGCGAGCCTCGGACGGACGAGCATCGCCAGCGCGGCAAGGGCCAGTGCGGCGAGCCAACCCGAGAGCGCGACGCCGAGCAAGACCCCGAGGTAGCCAGGCCGCTCGTCCCACGGTGCGGGCGGCAGCAGGTTCTCGGGCACTGCGTAGAGCGGCAGAAAAAGCAAGCCGAGGCCGAGGAGCGCGACTCCCGCCGCCCGCCGGACGGCCACGGGCGCTGTCTCCCTCCTGAGACGCAGTGCGATCTCGCCGGCGGAGCCGAAGTCGCCCACCGCACGGGCGGCCGCGGCCTCGGGATCGAGCCCGTCCGTAACGAACGCCTGCGCGGCGTCCCGGAGATGATCCTCCGCCTCGCGGAGGAACCTCCCACGGCGGGTCGCGGGAAGGAGGCGTCTCAGCTCGGCGAGATAGGCATCGATCGTCATGCGAGCGCTGCTCCCATCGCGCGCGAATACGCCTCCCACTCCCGCCGGCGTCGGACGAGCTCGCGGCGCCCACGCCGGGTCAAGCGGTAGACCCGCCGCCGACGCCCGCCGACCGTCTCCCACCGGCTCGCCAGCTCCCCGGCTCGCTCGAGGCGGTAGAGGGCCGGGTAGACCGTGCCCTCGGCGAGGTCGAACGCCCCCTCGCTTTGCTCCCGCACGAGCTCGACGATCCGGTATCCGTGCGCCTCCCCGGTACGAAGGACGCTGAGGAGCAGCACGTCGACGCTTCCTTTCAATACCTCGGACTGCATACTCCGCAATGTATACCTATTACTACTAGGTGTCAACCAACCATCGCTCGGTTAGCCTGCGCCACGAGGACGCTCGTACACGCGAGCGCGATGCCGAGCACGAGTAGGCGTCTCATCGGAACCTCCGGATCGTATAGAGGGCGGTTGACACGACGGCGAGCCTAGACGCGCGTGCGGCGCGCCGGCACGACGGCGAGCCGGTCGTCGACGCGCACGACCCGGATGTGCGCGTCGAAGTGTCGCTCGAGGACGTCTTCCGTGAGCACGTCGGCCGGCGACCCGTCGGCGACCACGCGTCCCTCGTCCAGGAGCACCATCCGATCGGCGTACTGAGCCGCGAGGGTCAAATCGTGCATCGCCGCGACGAGCGTCAGCTCCGTCTCGTCCCGGAGCGTCGCGAGCAGCTCGAGCGCCTGCTGCTGGTGACCGATGTCGAGCGCAGCGGTGGGTTCGTCGAGCAGCACGATGCTCGCCTCCTGCGCGAGTGCGCGTGCGACGACCACCCGCTGCCGCTCGCCGCCGCTCAGCGTTCCCAGCGTGCGGTCGCCGTAGCCGAGCAGGTCGAGCCGCCGGAGCGCACGCGCGGCTGCGTCTCGGTCCCGTCCCGACTCACGGGCGAGGTGACCGAGGTGCGGTGACCTTCCCAGAAGGACGTACTCCGCGACGGTCAGCCAGGGTGGGGTCGACGGATCCTGTGAGACGACCGCGAGCGACCGCGCACGGTCGCGTCGGGAAAGCCGTGAGGCGTCGGTCCCCTGGAGCTCGACGTTGCCGCGGTGCCGTACGAGCCCCGCGATTGCGCGCAAGAGCGTCGTCTTCCCCGCGCCGTTCGGACCGATGAGGCCGACCCATTGTCCGATCGGCACGTCGAGGTCGACGTTGTCGACCACGACTCGTCCTCCGAGGGAGACCGTGAGCCCTTGCGTGACGATCGCGGTCACGACCGCGCCCCTCGCATGCTGCGGAGAACGAGTGCGAAGAACGGGCCGCCGAAGAACGCCGTCACGACGCCGATCGGCAGCTCCGCCGGCGAGAGCGCCGTCCGAGCGACGACGTCCGCGAGCACCAGGAAGCCTGCCCCAAAGACGACCGAGAGGGGCAGGAGCCCGCGGTAGCTCGTCCCCACGAGCATGCGGATCGTGTGCGGGACGATGATCCCGACGAACGCGATCAGTCCGCTCACCGCGACCGCCGCCGCTGTGCCAATCGTCGCAGCGACGACGAGCACGAGCCGCGCACGTCCGACGTCGATGCCGAGGCTCGCGGCCTCGGCGTCTCCGAGGCTGAGGACGTCGACCACGCGGCGGTAGGCGAGGATTACCCCAGTCGAAACGACGACGTAGGGAGCGAGCGTCCGAACGTCGCTCCAGCCGGAGCTCGGCAGCGCGCCGAGGATCCACGAATAGACCTCCTGCAGGGTGTCCGAGTTCTGCTGCTGGACGAACGTCTGCACCGCCGTGAAGAAGCTCGCGACGACGACGCCTGCGAGCACGAACGTCGTCGTGTCGCGCTCCCGCCC
>JACDBY010000432.1 GCA_013694685.1 Actinomycetota bacterium | reverse complement strand
GCGGCGCGGAGGCCGCCGCCGACGCCTACGCGGCCGGGCGTGCCGCGCTGGAGGACGTCGAGCTCGCCGACGATGCGCTCGCCTCCGCCTGGTACCGCGAGCGGGCGCTCCCGGTGCTCGTCCGCCGCGTTCTCTCCGAGCTCGAGGAGGCCGCGTGAACCTGACGGTGAACGGCGTCTCCCGCGAGGTCGGGAGCGCTCCGCTGACAACGCTGCTCGACGTCTTGCGCGAGGAGCTCGGCGTCACGAGCGCCAAGGCCGGTTGTGAGCAGGGCGGTTGCGGCTCGTGCACGGTGCTCGTCGACGGAGAGCCGCAGCGCGCGTGCCTCACCGCGGTCGGGGCGTTCGACGGGGCGGAGGTGACGACGGTCGAGGGCATCGGCACCGCCGACGCGCTCTCACCCATCCAGCAGGCCTTCACCCATCACTACGCCGCCCAGTGCGGCTTCTGCACGGGTGGGATGCTGATGGCTGCCGTGGCGTACATCGAGCGGGGCGGGACGGACGACCGCGAGGCGATCCAGGAGGCTCTCGCGGGCCATGTCTGCCGCTGCACCGGTTACGTGAAGATCATCGATGCGGTTGCGGCCGCTGCCCGCGGCGACTCGTTCGACCTGTCGACGACGGCGTCGAGTGCGGGCATGACCAACCTGGGAGGTGTTTCGTAGATGAAGGCGGTCGGCGCACGGCTCCCGCGCTACGACGGCATCGAGCACGTCACCGGGCGCACCCAGTACGTCGACGACGTCCGCGTACCGGGCACGCTCTGGACGAAGGCGCTCCGCTCGCCGGTCTCGAGCGCCACGTTCGGCGGGCTCGACACGTCGAAGGCCGAGGCGATGCGCGGCGTCCGGGCGGTCGTGACGGCCGCGGACGTGCCGCTCCTCGAGTACGGGCACCTCTCCGCGCTCGGCATCCCGGCCGACGAGCCGCTCCTCGCAAAGGACGAGGTGCGGTACAAGGGCCAGCCGATCGCAGTCGTCGCGGCCGAGGACGAGGAGACGGCGATGGCCGCCGTCGAGGCGATCGGGATCGACTACGAGGAGCGCGAGCCGCTCCTCGACATCCGGCGCGCCTTCGACGAGGACGCGCCGAAGATCCACCAGTGGGGCAACTGGTATCCCCACTTCGAGGGCGAGATGGACTGCCGCCAGATCCGGAAGGGCTCGATCGAGGACGCGTTCGACCAGGCCGATGTGATCGTCCAGGGCGTCTACCGCCCCGCCGCGATCGAGCACGCCCCGCTCGAGACGCAGGTTGCGCTCGTCGTCCCGGAGGCGAACGGACGCCTCACGATCTACTCGTGCACGCAGGCTCTCTACTTCTCGATGGGTGTCGTCGCGGCGCACCTGCAGCTCCCGCTCAACAAGCTCAAGGTCGTCGGCGGCACCGTCGGCGGTGGCTTCGGCGGCAAGGTGGACACCGCGACCGAGACGATGTGCGCACTGCTCGCCCAGAAGTCCGGTCGCCCGGTGAAGTGGCGGTGGACGCGCGAGGAGGAGTTCCTCTGCTCGTCGACCCGCGCTCCCTGGCACATGGAGGTCGCGGACGCGGTGACGAACGACGGCTGGATCCTCGGCCGCAAGATGCTCACGCTCCACGACTCGGGCGCGTACGCGCGCTTCTCACCGTATGGGCTCACGAAGCACTCGTTCCACCACACGGGCGCGTACACGATCCCGAACCTCCACTTCGACGGGTACGTCGCCTTCACCAACCGCGTGCCGACGACCGCGATGCGCGGCTTCGGCGTCACCTCGGTCTCGTTCGCGACCGAGACCCACATGAGCCGGATCGCAGACGTGCTCGGGCTCGACCCGTACGAGGTTCGGCTCAAGAACGCCAACCGGATCGGCGACACCTCGCCGAACCGGATCGTCTACACCGACCCCTCGACCGTCCCGGTCGTGAAGGCGCTCGCGAGTGGGATGGACGTCGAGCTCGCCCCCGAGTACGCCGCGATGGGCGCGGGGCAACGCGAGGGCGACCTCCTCCCCGAGCACCTCGTCTCCCAGCTCGCCGATTCGGAGGCCCACTGATGGCCGTGAAGCAAGGCCGCGGGATCGCGGCGATCGAGTACCCCACGGGGATGAACCAGAACGGCGACCCCTCACAGGCGTGGATCAAAGTCAAGCCGGACGGACGTGTCGACGTCTTCGCCGGCACGTCCGACATCGGCAACGGCTCGAAGACGATCCAGTCGCAGATCGTCGCCGAGACGATCGGCGTGCCCTACGAGTGGGTCACCTACGACAACTCGAACACCGACTCGTCACCCGTGTGCACGGGCACCTTCGCCTCGCGGGCGACGTTCGTCGCGGGCAAGGCCGTCGAGAAGGCCGCCGAGCGCGTCCGCGAGCGGATTCTCGACATCGCGGGCAAGGAGCTCGAGATCGATCCGTCCGATCTCGAGGTGATCGACGGCGAGGTCGTCGCGAAGGGCGCCCCGCAGAAGAAGCTGAGCGTGCCCGACGTCGCCGCGGCGGCGACATGGACGTACGGGGAGCTGATCACCGGGAC
>JACDBY010000293.1 GCA_013694685.1 Actinomycetota bacterium | reverse complement strand
CCTTCCAGAGCACCGCGAAGACGACGAGGTAGACGAGCATGAGCACCACCGGGAGCGCGAGCGTCCACGCGAGCCCGAGGACCGAGCCCTTGTACTTGGCGCGGAGGTCGCGGCGGAAGAGGCTCGCAAAGAGCTCCCGGTGACGAATCACGTCCGCGTACACGCCCACCGCGCGATTGTAGGGTGGCCGGGGAGGACTAGTACTTGGCGGTCGGCCGGAAGAGGAAGCCCCGGTGGCCGATGGGCGTCTCCGGCGCCCCCGCGGGCGACATCCACGCGTCGAGCAGCAGCTCGCGCTCGAGCTCGAGACCGGATTGTGCGGCAGCCGCGAGGAGCTCGTCGCGCGAGACGACCCAGCCGAGGTACTCGGTCGCGTAGCCGTAGGCGCCTGCACGCTGCAGCACGACGAACGAAGACGCCTCGATTGCGATCGGCAATCGGGTTACGAGCACGAACCCCTCGCTCGCCGAGCCCAGGCGTCCGAGATGCGTCTTCCAGTCGGGCGCGTACTGCAGCGAGCCGCTCGCGAGGACGAGGTCGTATGAGGCGTCGAGGCAGTCGTCGTCGACGTGAAAGGTCACCTGGGGATTCGCTGCGGCGCCGGCGGCTGCGACCGAGGGCACCTCGCGGCAATGCCAGTCGAGCTCGACCTCCGGCAGGACGGCGCGCGCGAGCACGGCGTAGTGCCCCAGGCCGCCTCCCCAGTCCAGCACGGAGAGCCGCTCCTTGCCGTGTGCTGCCCGCGCGAGGACGTAGGCGAAGGAGACGAGCATGTTGTGCGCGGCAATGTCGTCGCGTACCAGGCGCTGACCGGCCCTGGCCTCGTGATAGACCCCGAGCGGCACCGGACCCTCGAGCGCCGCGACCCAGTCCGGCCACTTCGCCGCATACGCCTCCGCGACTGCGCCACCCTCCCAGCCGCCGACCTCTCGCTCCCAGCCTTCGGGGACATGCTCGAACTCGGGTGGCCCGAGCTCTTCCGGCGTCGCGGGCTCGTCGGGCTCGACGTGTGTCTGCGAGAGGAGACCGACACGGCGAAGGAGGCCCTTCACCGCGATCACGACGATCGGTGGCGTCAACGCCTTGAGGATCCATTTCGGCGTGACGCGCTCAGGCACCGCACGCCCCCAGAGTTGCGCCGACGACCCGCACGGCCTCGTGCTCGGACAGCTCAGGGTAGAGGGGCAGACTGAGCACCTCGGCCGCGAGCCGCTCGCTGCGCGTCAGCCGCCCGGGCCGGGCGAGGTGCGCGTACGCCGGGTGTTGATGCACGGCGCGAGGGTAGTGGACGAGGGTGCCGATGCCGCGTTCATCGAGGCCGCGGGCGAGCTCGTCGCGGCGGGGAAAGCGGATGACGAAGAGGTGATAGACGTGGTATGCGCCCGGCGACTCCTCGGGCACAGTCACCGTGTCATGTAGCGCGAGGCGATAGCGCTGCGCGATCTCGCGGCGGCGCTCGTTCCACTCGTCCAGCCGGCCCAGCTTGACGGAGAGCAAAGCGGCCTGGAGCGGGTCGAGCCGGCTGTTCGTTCCCTTGCGCACGGCTTCGCCCCTGCCGCGCTCGCCGAAGCTCCGAAGCTCACGGGCCCTCGCCGCCACCTCGGGGTCGTCGGTGACGATCGCACCGCCGTCACCGAGTGCGCCGAGGTTCTTGGTCGGATAGAAGCTGAACGAGGCTGCATCGCCGAGCGAGCCGGCGCGCCGGCCGTCGCGGGCGGCACCGTGCGCCTGCGCCGCGTCCTCGACGACGACGAGTCCGTGCTCACGTGCGTGCGCCGAGATCGACTCGACATCGGCGCACTGGCCGTAGAGGTGCACGGGGACGATCGCCTTCGTTCGCGCGGTCGTCGCGTCCGCGAGCTCGTGCGGATCGAGCGTGTAGGTGCGCTCGTCGACGTCGACGAGCACCGGGGTCGCCCCCGCCGCCTCGATCCCGGCGACCGTTGGCACGCACGTGTTTGCCACCGTGATCACCTCGTCGCCAGCACCGATGCCGTGTGCGCGAAGCGCAAGCTCGATCGCGTCCGTGCCGGAGGCGACACCGACGGCCTCGCGTGCTCCACAGAACCCCGCGAACTCCCGTTCGAACGCCTCGACGCGTGCGCCGCCGATAAAGCGATCGCCGTCGAGGACCTCCGCGAGCGCGCCGTCTAGCTCTGCGCGGAGAGCGCGGTGCTGGCGACGGAGATCGAGAAACGTGACCGTCAACCGTCGCCCCAGTAGCGCGCGCCGTGCGCGCGGTAGAAGTCCAGTGTCGCGGCGAGGCCCTGCTCGAGCCCGGTCTCGGGGCACCAGCCGAGCTCGGCGCGCAACTTGGTGTCGTCGGCGTAGTAGTCGCCGATGTCGATCGCGAGCCGCTCCTCCGGGAACGGCACGATGCTGAAGCGCCCGGAGCCCGCGAGCCGAACGACGAGCTCAGCGGTCTCGGAGAGGGTCACGCTCCCGTCGCCACCGACGTTGAAGACCTGACCGAGCGCCGCCGGCGAAGTCGCCGCGAGGCAGAGCGCCCGCACGACGTCGTCGACGTAGGCGAAGTCGCGCCGCTGGCTGCCGTCGCCGAAGACGAGCAGCTCCTCCCCCGCGAGTGCCTGCCGGATCCAGAGGCCGAGGAAGGTCTGCCGCGCATCACGCACCCGCATTCGCGGCCCGTACGTGTTCGTCAGGCGCAGCACCGTGACCGGGAGACCGTAGACGCGACCGTAGAGCAGGTGGTACCACTCGCCCGCGGTCTTGTTGATCCCGTTCACGTCGACGGGATCGATCGGATGCTCCTCGTCGACGGGGAGGTAGCGCGGGCGACCGTAGATCTGACGGGTTCCCGCGAACACGATCCGCAGCTCGGGATTGTCGACCCGGCAGGCCTCGAGCAGCGAGAGTTGAGCAGTGCAGTTGATGCCGAGGTCAGTGCGTGGGTCTCTCATCGAGTCGAGATGGCTCGTCTGGCCCGCGAGATTGAAGAGAACGTCCTTCTCCCGCAGGTGCTCGTGCAGGCGAGCCGTGTCGCGCACGTCGAGCTCGTGCACCTCGACCTCCGTCTCGATCCCTTCGACGTTCGCCCATGAACCCCCATGCGTGGAGATCAACGAGTCGACGATCGTCACCCGGGCGCCTGCGGTCACGAGCGCGCGTGAGGTTCGAGCCGATGAACCCGAGCCCTCCGGTGACGAGAATCCGGCGGTTCCGAAACGGCGCCACAAGCTCCTCCGGCAGCAGCGTCACCCGGTGCGCTCCAGCAGGCGGCGCACTGCCTCGCCGACGGCTGCCGTGAACCCGGCCTCGCCGACGGGGACGGTGTCGACCACGCGACCGGCGAGCCTGGATCCACGCGCCCTCTTGCCGGTCGTCGAGACGACCACGACCGAGAGGCCAAGCGCAGCTGCAGCGAGCACCGTGGAGATCTGCTGCAGCGCCTCCCGCTCACCACGGACGCCCCAGAGCGTCGAGTCTCCGGCGACGAGCAGCGCGTCGGCATCCCGCAGACCGTCGAGAAACGCCGTGCCCGAGCTCGAGGCGAGGCGCGGCCGACGTCCCACTCGCTGGAGCCCCGCGTCGGCCAGGAGCGCGCCCGCCCGCCCGACCGCCCCGGCAAGGGCGCGCACACCGGTCCTGCCGTTACCGAGCACGTAGGCGCGGACGTCCCGCGCCGCGTCGTACCCGTGCGCCTCGCTCGACTGCGCGGGCGAGCCCGTGAGCACGAGCGGACGGACGTCGGGCGCCACCTCGGCGAGGGCGGCGGCGGCCCATGTCGCGGTCTCCTCGTTCTCGCCTAGCAGGGCGACGCAGAGTGCCGGCAGGACCTCGACCGGGGCCGCCGTCTCGCAGTCGAACCACCGGACGTGCTCGTGCAAGAGGTCGAGCACGAGC
>JACDBY010000273.1 GCA_013694685.1 Actinomycetota bacterium | reverse complement strand
TCCACCGGGGCACTTACCGGTGGAACGTTGCGAGACAAGGCATTAGTCGGCGGCAGGCATCTCGCCTGGCCCTGGCGCGAGACGGGGCTCGGGCGTCGGTGGCGGCTCGCGCTCGGGCAGCTCGTCGGGGGGTATGGCGCGGATCGCCTCGAGCGCAGTCACGGTCGCGTAGCCGGACTCGACGAGCGCCGTATCCGAGTCGGGATCGAGCTTCGTACCCGTGGCCCGGTACTCGAGCTGCACCTGGGCGTCGTGTCGATCCGCAACGGCCACGCGGAAGGAGCCGAAGCGGTCGAGAATCGCCCAGCGCAGCCCGCCGGCAGCGGCCGCTGCCCTGGCGGGCACGTTCACGTTCAGGACGGTCGACCGCGGTGCCTCCGCGAGGAGCCCGAGGGCCTCCTCGATGTGATCGCGAGCGTCGTCCCACGGCATCGGGTCGGCGACGGCGAGGCTCACGGCGAGCGCCGAGAGCCCGAAGCTCGCAGCCGTCAGCGCCGCCCCGACCGTGCCCGAGTGGAGGATGGAGTGGCCGGTGTTCGTGCCGGCGTTGATTCCCGAGACGAGGAACTCGGGCCGGACGCCGTCGATGCCCTCCTGCGCGGCGAGGAGGGCGGCGAAGCCCGGCGGACCGTTGACGGAGAACGCTCGCACGTGTCGAGCAGGCTCGGGAAGTCGTACGGAGCGCACCTTGGTGGGCTTGTCGAAGTCGATGTGACCGATGGCGGCGCTCGAGCCGCTCATGTCGCGCTCCGGCGCAACGACGACGGGGTCGTGACCGAGCGAGTGCAGGATCGCCGCGAGCGCGTGGATCCCGGGCGACTCGATCCCGTCGTCGTTCGTGACGACGACGGTCATTCGCCGACCCGATCGACGATCCGGATCCGCTCGGCCAGCGCGGTGACGGCGTCGGTGCGACCGCTTCCGGAGCCGTGACGCGTGACGTTGACGGCCGCCGCCGCGGCGCTCAGGCGAAGCGCCTCCTCCCATGGAAGCTCGCGTGCGAGCGCAACGCCCAGGGCTCCCGTCATCGAGTCCCCGGCGCCCCGTGGGTCGGCGACGTCGAGCCGAGGTGCGTCGATCTCCACCAGTTGGCGTCCATCGGAGCCGATCGCGCCCGCCTCCCCCCGCGAGACGACCACGTGCTCGGCGCCCTCGTCGTGGAGACGCCCCACGAGGCGCTCGAGATCCGACCACGACTCGCCGTCGAGGCGGCCGTCGCGCCGCATGTCCTCGTCGCTCACCTTCACGATCTCGGGCGAGCTCTGGAGCGCACACGCCAACTCGTCGCCGGTCAGGTCGACGACGACCTTCACGTCTGCCGCACGCAGGTCGCTCACGAGCCGACGATACGTGTCGGGAGCGAGCGCGCCGACACCCTGGTGGGTGCCGGCCATCACACACACTCCAGCCTGCAAGCCCGCCGCGAGCGTCGCGGAGAAGAGCTCGTCGAGCTCGTGCCGCCCGACGGTGAACGAGGGGCTCTCCCAGACGGCCTTCCGCTCGCCGTCCCGCCGGTCGTGGATCCAGGTTGGATTCGCCGCGGCCATCTCGACGCCGCGATGATCCAGTCCGTCCGCGGAGAGAAGCCCGTCGAGCACCAACCCAGGCTCGCCGCCGAGCAGGGTGCAGAGCGTCGCCTGCGCCCCGAGGGTCGTGACCATCCGAGCCTGCCAGACCCCCTGGCCGCCCGGATGCACGTGCACTTCGTCCTGCCCGTCCGCCGCCTGCTCGAGCGTGATCGTGAGAATCGTCACTGGCGCGAACACCGCGACGCGCACATCGCCGCCCCTGCCCATCAACGGTCCTCGCTCTCGAGCGACGGGGATCGGCGGAAGCACGCGACCGCCCCTCGCCCGCAGAGCTGCATGCTCCGGTTGTGCCCGCGCCGGAGTCGCCCGAAACGCGGGGACTACGCGATGAGCGGGGCGGCGAGCGTGGGCGCGACGACCAGGACCTCGCCCCAGGCGTGCACCACCCGCTGGCTGGCATGCTCGTGACCCGCGGCCACGAGCAGTTGGCCCGCTTCATCGCGGGCGAGCAAGTAACGCTCGCGCGTGGTGGACACGGTCGCGGTGCAGCTGGGTTCGTTGCACTCACAGAGGAGATCGAGCACGTCCTCGGAGCTCGAAGCGCCGGCCTGAAGCCAGTCGTTCACCTGCTGGGAATGGTCCGACCGTGTCATCTTCGGGTGCCTCTGTGTCCTCCGGCCGTGCCACCTGCTGACGGTGCACGGAGCGTAGAGGAGCAGGGGGCACCTCGTCCAGTGTGGCGGAGCGTCGCAGCTCGTTTCATGTCGCCGGGCCTCGGGTAGACGTGCAGCCATGACCCAGGAGGCGCAGGATCGAACGGCCGGTACCCCTGACGAGCCACCGCGGCGGACTCCGGCGATGTCGGAGCCGGCCGAGGAATCGGTGGCGCGCGGACGCGCGTCGACGACCCCGTTCGTGCTGCTCGGCGGCATGGCGCTCGTGATCTGGTCGATCGTGGCGCTCGTCGCCGGCGGTCTGCTCCTCCTGTGGTGGCTCAGCTGAGGAAGAGGGAGGACTCCATGTACATCGGTGCAGGCACGCTCGTCGTCATCCTGATCATCCTGTTGATCATCTGGCTCGCCTGAGCGGCGGAAATCGAGTCGGGCGGCCCGGCGCACGCG
>JACDBY010000247.1 GCA_013694685.1 Actinomycetota bacterium | reverse complement strand
GCCGGCTCGTTGGTCTCAGGCGTTGACGACGAGGTCGTCGGGGTAGTCGTTCAACACCTCGGCGCCGTTCTCGGCGCAGACGACGACGTTCTCGATCCGGAGGCCGAACGAGCCGTCGACGATGAGCGACGGCTCGTCGGTGAAGGTCATGCCCGCCTCGAGCGGCGTCTCGTCCTCCGGCGAGAGGAACGGTCGCTCGTGAATGTTGAGGCCGATTCCGTGACCCATACGGTGTCGGAAGTGCCCACCGAGCCCCGCGTCCTCGATCGGGCCGCGGCAGGCGGCATTCACCTCTCGAGCAAGCGCGCCGGGACGGCAGGCGCGTCTGCCCGCCTCGGCGGCCGCCAGCATCACCTCGTACGCCTCGACGAGCTCCTCGGTCGACTCCCCGGCGACGATCGTCCGCCCGAAATCGGAGCAGTAGCCGTCGACGACGCCGCCGAAGTCGAACATGACCGAGATGTCGTCGGGCAGCGGTTCGTGGGCGGTGTCCTCGCCGGAGTCCAAGCTCGCTGCGTCCATGCCGGTGAAGATGTGCGTCGCAAACGAAGGCGTGAGCGATCCGGCGCGTTTCAGCTCGAGCTCGACCTCGTCGCGGAGCTCGGCCATCGTCACTCCCGGGCAGACGCGTGGCGCGACCGCGGACATCGCCTGCTCGACGGTCCGGCACGCGCGGCCCATGGCCGTGAGCTCGTCCGGTTCCTTGACGCGGCGGAGCTCGTTGACGAGGGACGAGCCCGTCCGCAACCGCTCGACGCCGAAGATCCTCGCGAGCTCGAGGGTCGTCTCCGCCCACAGCCGATCGCCGACAGCGACCGAACGGAGCGCTCCGAGACCCTTTGCGACGCGCTGGAAGACTTCAGCGCCGTCGTCCGTCTCGCTCACGACCACGAGCTCACCGTCCGGGCGAACCGGCAGGTCGAACGTGACCACCATCCGCGGCAGCACGAAGACGGGATCGGCATCGGGGCGGAAGAAGCCGCCTGCCACCCAGCCGTGCGCATACGAGCTCTGCCCGAAGAACGGGATGCCGCGCTCGATGCCGGTCAGGTATTCGAGATCGGCCGACAGGCCGAGGAAGAGCGCATCGACGCCCTCCGCGCGAAGTCGCTCGGAGAGCCGCCCCCGTCGTGCGGCGTAGTCGAACACGGCTCGATCCTACGGCGAGGTGGAGAGGCGCCCCGAGAGCTTCTGCGTCGTGCGGCCCTGACGGATCGCCTCCGACCGGGGTGTCGTCGCCCCAACGGACTCAACGGCCCCCAGGGGCACTCCCGTGTCCCTAGAGCCACGTTACCGGCCGACCGGTGACGGACGTGTGCCGTCTTCGTCTCGACTTTCCGACGCCGACGCCGACGCCGACGCCGACGCCGATGTCGCATGCGCAGAACGCGTCCCCACGGTGGACGTTACCCCTCCGGTCGCTGCCGTCCGTGAGGCGCGCGTCCGTGCGTGCGTGCCACAATGACGAGGTGGAGACGGAGCTCGTTCCGACGCTGCGAGGGATCTTCCACCTCTGGGCGCTCGTTGCCGCGGTCGTGGCAGGCATCGTCCTTGTCGTGCTGGCCGACGGCGCGCTGGCGACGGCGTCGTCGTGGATCTATGCGGTCGCGCTCGCGGCGATGTTCGGCGCGAGCGCGCTCTACCACCGGTTCCCGTGGCGAAGCGCGGGCCGCCGGCTGTGGGCACGCCGCCTGGATCACTCGACGATCTTCGTCTTCATCGCAGCGACCTACACACCGTTTGCCCTGCTCCGGTTCGAGGGCGCGACACGGTGGATCGTGCTGGTGCTCGCCTGGTCGGGAGCGCTCCTCGGGCTCGCGGTCGAGCTCGTCTGGATCGAGTCGCCGCGCTGGTTGAAGGCGCTCGCCTATATGGCGGTCGGATGGGTCGGTGTGCTCGCCGCGCCGCAGCTCTTCTCGGCGGTCGGAATCGCCGGTGCCGTGCTGCTGCTCGTCGGCGGTTGCCTCTATACGGTCGGCGCCGTCGTCTATGCGACACGGTGGCCCGATCCGTTCCCCCGAACGCTCGGCTTTCACGAGGTCTTCCATCTGCTCGTCGTGGCCGCGGCTGTGACCCAGTTTGTCGCCGTCTCGTTGGTGGTGACGTAGGTGGAGCCGCGCAAGCTCGAGCTCTCGGACAAGGAGTGGCGGAAGAAGTTGACGCCTGCGCAGTACGCGATCCTGCGTGAGCGCGGCACCGAGCGGGCCTTCACGGGGGGATACGTGGACACGAAGCTGCCCGGCGTCTACCGATGTGCGGGCTGCGGCACGGAGCTCTTCCGTTCGGACGCGAAGTACGATTCCGGCTCGGGTTGGCCGAGCTTCGTCGAGCCCTCGACGCTCGAGGCCGTCGAGACGCGCCTCGATCAGAGCCACGGCATGGCCCGCATGGAGGTGCTCTGTGCCACGTGCGGCGGACACCTCGGACACGTCTTCGACGACGGGCCGAAGCCGAGCGGCAAGCGGTTCTGCATCAACTCGTGCGCACTCGACCTCGAGTCGCGCGACGATGACTGAGCTCCCGGCCGCCACCCGCCTCGGCGCGATTCGGCTGCGCGTCGGAGACGAGGACGCGCTGCGCCGGTTCTACGAGAATACGATCGGACTGCGTGCCGTCCCCGGTGACTTCGGGCTCGTGTCGCTCGGGGTCGACGGCACGCCACTCGTCGAGCTCGTCGCCGACCCCGATGCGCCGGCCCGCCCCCCTCGCACGACCGGTCTCTTCCATCTGGCGTTGCTCGTCCCCTCGCGCAGCGATCTCGCTCGCGCTCTGCGCCGCGTCGTCGACTCCGGCTGGCAGCTCACCGGCGCCTCGGATCACCTGGTCAGCGAGGCGCTCTACCTCGCCGATCCGGAGGGAAACGGCATTGAGCTGTATCGCGACCGTCCGCGTGACGAGTGGCCACGGATGGGCGAGACACTCCGCATGGACACCCTGCCGCTCGATCTCGAGAGCCTTCTCACGGAAGCGGACGACGCGGGTGGAGGTATGGCGGACGGGACGTCGCTCGGGCACGTCCACCTCCAGGTCGGCGACCTTGCGGCGGCCGAGACTTTCTGGGTCGAGTCGCTCGGATTCGACGTGACCGTCCGTGGCTATCCGGGCGCGCTCTTCATATCGGCCGGCGGCTATCACCACCATCTCGGGCTGAACACGTGGGCGGGCGAGGGTGTGCAGGAGCCGCCACCGGGCTCGCGTGGACTCGTCCACTTCGAGCTCCTGCTCCCGGACGAGCAGGCGGTGGAGGAATCCGCCGCGCGGCTCGAGCGTGTTGCCTCCGTCGAGTGTCGTGACGGCGGTGTGCTCGCCCGCGATCCGTCGGGCAACGTCGTCCTCGCCCGCTCGTGAACCGCGACGACGCGCTCGCCCTCGTGCGTCGTCTCTGCGGAGCGTTCCCCGACGTGAGCGAGCGACCGAGTCACGGCGCACCGACGTTCTTCGTGGGTCGGAAGTGCGCCTTCGTGACGCTGCACGACGACCATCACGGCGACGGCCGACTGGCCATCTGGTGCGCGGCCCCGACGGGAACCAGGTGCTCCTCGTCGGTGCCGCGCCCGAGATCTACTTCCGTTCCGCCCTACGTCGGTCACCGTAGCTGGCTCGGCGTCAGGCTCGACCGAGACATCGCCGAGGACGAGCTCGCCGGCGTCGTCGAGGACGCCTACGCAACCGTGGCTCCGTTGCGTCTCCTCGTGGGGGCCGGGCTCGTCGAAATCCGACTAAGGTCCGGTCGGAGGCGACCGCGACCGGAGCGAGTGGGCGGTGCAGGACTCGAACCTCCTTGCAAATCGCGCATTTCCTCCACTTCAGGTAGGCACCCAGGCAGGCACCAGGCGGCCACGATCGACCCTTCTTAGGG
>JACDBY010000246.1 GCA_013694685.1 Actinomycetota bacterium | reverse complement strand
CTTCCCGGGCGGGCCGCTCGACCTCCAGCCCCCGCTCGCCCCGCTCGCGGAGGAAGCGGGCCAGCCCAGCCCCATACGAACCCGATCCCTCAAGCGCCCAGGCGCGCTTGCCGGGGGCCTGCCGCCTGGCAAGCCGCAACGCCTGCCAATAGCCGCGTCGGGTCGCGGGGATCGTCACCTTTTGCCGTGTCCGTTGCGTTCGCGTGTCGAGCAGCGCAAGCGTGTGCGTCTCGGCGTGGGTGTCGACACCCAGCACAAAGACGACGTCGTCTGCAAGCATGAGCACACCTCCTCGAGAAGGGGAGACCTGGTGCCGGTCGTGACCAAAGACCGCGGCAAGACTGGATGAGCCACGCCGCTACGGGGGACGGGCTTCCGATCAAGCCAACGGCCAGTCCGCCCGGCACCAGCTGCCCACCCGGACAGATCACCCAAGCACACTCGTATGAGGTCAGTCCGACTTGGAGTCACGAGCGAGCAGATCGGCAACAGCCTGACCAATGGTCAAGACACGACCTCACTCTCCCAGATGCGACTTCAGTCGGACACATGCTCTCCGGTCTCAGCGGAGAAAGTCCGCGACCGCGTCGGCGACAAGCTCGAAGTCGTCCCAGAGGACGCTGTGTCCGCCGGGAACGGGAAGCGAGCGCAGGTGGGGGAGCCGCGGCACGGCGAGCGGGATCCAGGACTGGGCTCCGACGACGACGAGCGTCTCGCATGCGGGCCACGGTGGCGCGGGTGTCGCCATCTCGCTCCAGGCGACGATCACCGCGGTCGGCGAGTAGCGCCAGCGGTAGCGATCGTCGTCGCCCCGTGCGAGGTGCGCGGTCGCCTCCTCCTCGAGCAACTCGCGCGGCGTCGAGAAGAGCGATCCGTCCGCGAGACGAGTGTCGACCGCCTCGTCGGGGGAGGCGAACGAGACGTCGTCGCGCAGACCGGCCGCGCGCTCGCTCGCGAGCGCCGGCTCGGCGTGCATCGCGGGATCGAGCAGGATCGCGCGTTCCACGCGATCTGGGTCGCGCTCGGCGAGGTGCGCGACGAGCCGTCCGCCGAAGCTGTGGCCGAGCCAGGTCGCGCGGCCGGCCCCGAGGCTGTCGGCCGTCTCGCGCAAATCCTCGAGATGCGTCTCGACGTCCCACGGCGCCTCCCAGGTCGAGCGGCCGTGACCGCGCAGGTCGAAGGCGAGTACGCGGCGGTCCGCGAGGCGCCCGGCCAACCCGCCGAAGCGACCCGAGTGGCCCGTCACCCCGTGGAGGCAGACGACCGGCTCGGCGCCGGGCTCGCCCCACACCTGTGCGTTCAGGATCGCCATCGGGTCAGCGCTTCGACGCCCAGGGATCCTCGGCCGAGACGTCGACGGCGGTGTAGCCGCCCTCGCCGTGGGCGGGCGCGAGCACGACCTGCAGGTGCGCCGGCTCGTCGAAGTCGTTGTACGAGCCGTGGACGACGTCTCGGTCGATGTGCACCGAGTCGCCTGGCCCGAGCTCGGCCTTGTCGTCGTCGAGCCACTGCACGATGCGGCCCTGCTTGACGATGATCATCTCGTCCTGCTCGGGGTGCTTGTGGAATGCGTGCGCGAAGCCGGGTGCGAGCTCGACGTCCATCACGACGTACGACTCGCAGCCCGTGCTCGTCGGCGCACCGCGCATCCCGGCGGTGCCCCAGTCGAAGCTCGTCGTCTCGACCTCGTCCTTCATCACGAAGCGACTGCCCATTGCTCAGCTCTCCTCTCCTACGTGGGGATCGACTTGAAGCGGCGCATGTTCTCGGTCATCGCGGTCTCGGTCGGCAGGCGCTCCATCGAGGAGGCGCCGAAGAAGCCCACGATGCCGTCCGTCTTCGCGATCACGTAGGCGGCGTCGTCCGGCTCGGCGATCGGGCCGCCGTGACAGAGGACGATGATCTCCCGCGAGACCTCCTTCGCGGCGTCGTGCATCGCCTGGATGAGAGGGATGCAGTCGTCGAGCGTCTTCGCGGTCTCCGCGCCGACCGAGCCACCCGTGGTGAGACCCATGTGCGGGACGAGCACGTCCGCGCCCGCCTCGGCCATCGCCACCGCCTCGTCGACCGTGAACGCGTAGGGCGCCGTCAGGAAGTCCTTCTCCCGCGCGAGGCGGATCAGGTCGACCTCGAGCCCGTAGCCCATCCCCGTCTCCTCGAGGTTCTGGCGGATCGTGCCGTCGAAGAGCCCGACTGTCGGGAAGTTCTGGACGCCGCTGAAGCCGATCCGCCGGAGCTCGTCGAGGAAGACGTCCATCAGCCGGAACGGATCGGTGCCGCAGACGCCGGCGAGGACGGGCGTTTCCCGAACGATCGGCAACACCTCACGGGACATGTCGACGACGATCGCGTTCGCGTCGCCGTACGGCAGCAGGCCCGAGAGCGAGCCACGACCGGCCATCCGGTAGCGGCCCGAGTTGTAGATGATGATCAGGTCGCAGCCGCCGGCTTCGGCGCACTTCGCGGAGAGGCCGGTTCCCGCGCCGGCACCGATGATCGGGCTCCGGGACTCGATCTGCGCGCGCAGCCGGGTGAGCGCCTCCTGCCTCCTCATGGTCGGGCCTCGAGCAGCTCGTGCAGACGGTTCGCCATCGCGAGCGCGAACGCCTCGTCGTTCACGTCGAGCTCGAGCTCGTGCACCTCGACCTTTGCCGTGTCGAGCTCCTCTCTCAGTGTCGAGAAGAGCGCCTCGTCGGCCATGGGGTCGTGGAACGGCTGACCCTCGGTCGCAATCGCGGAGACGCCGCGGAGGGGGATGAAGAGGACGGTCGGCCCGTTCGCGGCGTTGAGCTTGCGGGCGACGAGCCGCGCGATCTCCCGACATTCGTCGGGCGTCGTCCGCATCAGCGTGATCGTCGGATTGTGGACGTACAGGTTCCGGTCGGCGTACCGCTCCGGCACCGTGTCGCGCGGCCCGAAGTTGACCATGTCGAGCGCGCCGAGCGAGACGACCTGCGGAAGCCCGGCCGCGCCGGCCGACTCGAGCCGCTCGGGCACGGCCGCGAGTACGCCGCCGGCGACCTGGTCGCAGAACTCGGTCGTCGTCACGTCGAGCGAGCCGACCGCGAAGCCGCTCGCGAGGAGCTTCTCCATCGAGCCGCCGCCCGCGCCGGTCTGGTGGAAGACGAGCACCTCGTAGCCGAGCTCCTCGAGCCGCTCGCGTGCTGTCGTCACCGCCGCGGTCGTGACCCCGAACATCGAGGCGACGACGATCGGCTTCTCCTCCCCGAGCTCCGGCAAGGTCACCTTCGCCATCCCGGCGAGTGCCCCGGCAGCGTTGGCGATGATCCGGGCCGAGACGCGGTTGATGCCCGCGATGTCGACGACCGAGTACATCATCGTCACGTCGACGGAGCCGACGTAGGGGGTCGTGTCGCCCGAGGCGACGGTCGAGACCATGAGCTTCGGGACACCGATCGGCAGCGCCCGCATCGCGTGTGTCACGAGCGCTGAGCCGCCGGAGCCGCCGAGGCCGCCGATCGCGTCGAGGCGGCCCTCGGCGTAGAGCCCCTCGACGACGCTCGCCGCCCCACGCGCCATCGTCTCGACGGCTGCGCCGCGGTCGCCCGCGGCAGCCAGGGCGGCGACATCGGCGCCGGCCGCGGCGGCAACCTCCTCCCGCGTCACGTCGGGTGTCGCGAGCGGCTCGCCGACGATCCCGGCATCCACGAGCAGCACCTCGACCCCGTGCTCGCGGATGCGGTCGGCGAGGAACGCGTACTCGCCGCCCTTCGTGTCGAGCGTGCCGACGAGGACGACGGTCGTCACGAGCACCTTCCCGTCCGGATCACGAGGCCAGCGGTTCGACGCCCAGGTATCGGCGCTGGGCGTCGGGGTCGTCGACGAGCGCGGCCGCCGTCGTCTCCGCCGCGAGCCGCCCGGCCACCATCACGAGCTGCCGGTCGGCGACCGAGGTCGCCACGCCGAGGTTCTGCTCGACGAGCAAAATCGCCATTCCCTCCTCGACGAGCTTCTGACAGGTCGCGATCACCAGCTCTACGATCGTCGGCGCGAGCCCCTCCGAAGGCTCGTCCATCAGGAGGAGCTGGGGGCCCGTCAGCAGCGCCCTTCCGATCGCGAGCATCTGCTGCTCGCCGCCCGAGAGCTGCGTCGCCGAGATCCGCTTGCGCTCGGCGAGACGCGGAAAGAGCTCGTAGACGGCCGCCGGCGTCCACCGGGCCGACCGGGGCGGCCGGATCATCTTCAGGTGCTCGTCCGTGGAGAGCGACTGGAACAGGCGGCGGCCCTGCGGGACGTAGGCGATGCCGGCCTGCGCGATCTTGTACGAGGGACGCCCCAGCAGCTCGCTGCCGGCGAAGCGGACGGAGCCGCGCGCCGAGGGCGGCGCGACGCCCATGACGGCGTTGCAGAGCGTCGTCTTGCCCATGCCGTTGCGTCCGATCACGGCCACGGCCTCCACGCCCATCGAGAGCGACACGTGCTCGAGCGCCTGCGCGCTCCCGTAGAAGGCGTCCAGGTCCTCCACCTCGAGCAGCACGTCCGTCACTCACCCTCCTCGTGGAAGCGACTCCCGAGGTAGATCTCGTGCACCATCTGGTTCGCGCGGATCTCGGCGGGCGTCCCTTCGACGACCTTCCGCCCGTCGTGCATCATCGTCACATAACCGGCGACCGTGAGCGCGACGTCCATGTCGTGCTCGATGAGGATCAGCGTGACGTCGGCCGGGAGGCCGACCAGGAGCTCCGTCAGGCGCTCGCGCTCGCCCCGCGAGAGCCCGGACGCAGGCTCGTCGAGCATCATCAGCCGCGGCTCGACCGCACTCGCCATGCCCACCTCGAGCTGTCGCTGCTCGCCGTGGGAGAGGTCGCGGACGAGCGCGTCGGCCTTTGGCCCGAGCCAGACCTGCTCTGCCGCCAGACGTGCGCGTGCTCGCCGCGCGCGATCGCCGCGGCTCGGAAATGCCCGGAGCCGAACGCCGTCGTGCCCGATGAGTGCGAGAACGATGTTGTCGACGACGGAGAGACCGGGGAAGAGGCGCGTCTTCTGGTACGTGCGCGCGAGCCCGAGCTTTGGCCGCACGCGCGCAGGGAGATGTGTCACGTCCTGCCCCGCGACCTCGATCGTGCCCGAGGTCGGCGGGAAGTCGCCGGCGACGAGGTTGAAGAGCGTCGTCTTGCCGGCCCCGTTCGGGCCGAGGATCGCGCGGCGCTCTCCGGGCGCCACGTCGAGATCGACGTCTCGCACGGCCTGGACGCCGCCGAAGCGCCGGCCGACCCCCCGGAGACGGAGGATCGGCTCGAGAGAATCCGTGTGGGAGACGGACTGAAGTCCGTCCCCCACGCTCTGCCCGTTGTGGGGAACAGACTCAGGTCTGTCCCCCACACCGTTTCCCACTGCGTCGGTCACCCGAGCTACTTGATGACCGCGTTCGTGATGGTGCCGTTCTTGACCGCCTTGATCTTGCCCTGCCACGGCAGGTTCTTCTTCACGCACGCCGGCTGCGTGCGGCCGGGTGCCGGGCTCGTCTTCTTGAAGAGCCCGCCGAACGACTGGTTGACGTTCGGGACGAAGCCGACGACCGCGGTGCCGATGCTGCCGTCCTTGTTCTTGACGATCTGGAGCGGATACTGGTCCTGGATCGCCTGACGGTTCCCATCGAGCTTCATGACGCCGCCGCCCGAGACCTGGTAGGCCGACTTGAGCGTCCGCGGCATCGCCTTCTGCAGCGCGGCGCCGACCTGCCCCTTCGACTTCGTGAGGCCCTGCACGAGCGCCCATGCCCCGTGGTAGTAGTTGGAGACGAAGCCGTCGGCGTAGTTCCCGCCGTTCAGCCCCGGGTAGTGCCTGGCCATGATGGCCTCATACGCCTTGGCCTGCTTCGTCTTCAGTCCTGGGCCGGTGCCGAAGCCGCCGACGTACGAGCCCACGACCTTCGGAGCCACGACCCTGTCTGCGCCGAGGAAGGCGAAGAACAGGTTGCCGATGTGCTGGCTCGGCTTGAGCGCCCCGTAGGCCTGCTCGTAGGCCTTGAGGGCCGCGCTCGTGCCCGTTCCGCCGACGACCCAGAAGTACCCGTCTACCGAGTCGGGCGCGGGAAGCTGCTGGACGTAGGACGAGTAGTCGGTCGTGTTCAGCGGCGGGAACACCCGCTTCGTGATCTTGCCGCCGATCGCGCAGAAGTCGGCGATGATCCCCGCCGCGGACGTCCAGCCGAAGCTGTAGTCGTCCATGATGATCGCGGCGTTGCGCCACTTCAGCTTCTTGTACGCGATCTCGCCGATGCCCGCGTTCCACTGAGCCCCGTCACCGAAGTACCGGAACATGTTCTTCGGCGCGATCTGGAGCGTCGGATCCTGGGAACCTGCGGTACCGATGATGAACGTCTTCGTCGGATGCGACTTCGCGTAGTTCGCGACGTAGACCGCCTCGTCACCGGAGAGCGGCCCGACCATGACGTCGGCCTTGAGCTGCTCCATGAGACGCCGCGTCTCCTTGACCGCCGTCGGCACCGTGTCGTCGCCGCAGCCGTACCCGACGATCTTCACGGACGTGTTACCGACCTTGACCCCGGTCATGCCCGCGGACGGCTTCTTCTTGTTCTTGACCTTGCCGCCCGCGTACTGGGCGAACGCCGCCTGCGCGCCGCCGATATCCGGCTCGTAGCCGAAGCCGAAGCCGCCCTTGCAGTCGGTCATGATCGCGACCCGAACCTCGCGCGCCTGCGACGTCGCTGCCGACGTCGAGACGAGAACCGAGGCGACGACCGCGATCACGCCGAGCGGAAGCAGAAGCTTCCAACGCCGTGTGGAACTCATACTCGTTGCCCTCCTTGTTGGATGCAGAACCTCTCTGGATGAAACCTGCGCTCGACCACGACTCCGGCCCCTCCCTCCTTTCTCATCCCTGCTGACCCGCCGGGCTCGGTTCGATCGTGGGCCGGTCCGGACCGCCGCCTCGCCGGACAAGACCCCAGAGGCGGTCCCACAGCCCGAGCAATCCGTCGGGCGACACGATCACGATGGCGAGGAAGATGAGCCCGATGATCGTTTGGAAGCTGCCGCCGATCTTGACGTCGTCGAGCAGGTCCGTCAGCCAGCTGTCGCGGATGTAGTTGTTGATGACGATGAAGGTGAACGCACCGAGCCAGGCGCCTTCGACCCTGCCGAGACCACCGATGACCGCGACGATGAGAAGGTCGATCGTAGCCTGCAGCCCGATGTCGCCCGGCGCGATCTGCCCCTGCCACCAGACGAGGAGCACGCCTGCGAGCGAGGCGAGGAACGCGGCCAGCCCGAATGCCAGGGTACGGTGAAGCGGAACGGCGTAGCCGAGGGAGCTCATCCGGACCGGCTCGTCGCGAATGCCCTGCAGCGCGAGCCCGAACGGCGTCCGGATGAGGAAGCGGATGAGCGCGAACGACACCACCGCAACGCCGAGCGCGATGTAGTAGAGGCGATAGCGGTCATTCACCATGTCTCCGACGAACGAGGGCGTGTAGTTGTTGATCCCGGCGATCCCGGAGAACCCCGAGACGACGGT
>JACDBY010000233.1 GCA_013694685.1 Actinomycetota bacterium | reverse complement strand
CGCTCAACCCGACCGACGTCAACGCGGTGGAGGAGGCGCTCCGGCTCAGGGACGCACACGGCGGCGAGGTCGTCGTCGTCTCGTTGGGTCCCGAAAAGGCGATGGAGTCGCTCCGGAAGGCGCTCGCGATGGGCGGCGACCGAGCCGTGCTCGTCTCGGACGCGGCGGCTGCGGGCTCCGACCTCGTCGCCACGAGTTACGCCCTTGCGAAAGCGCTCGAGCGCGAGGAGGCCGACCTCGTCCTCTTTGGCCAGCAGGCGAGCGACGGGGACGGTGCGGTGCTCTGGGCGGCGGTCGCCGACCGGCTTCGGCGCCCCATGGTCTCGCAGGTCGCCGAGCTCAAGCTCGAGGGCGGGACGCTCACCGGCAAGCGGCAGACAGAGTTCGGGTACGACGTGATCTCCGCGCCTCTCCCGGCCGTCGTCGCCGTCTCCGACGCCATCAACCAGCCGCGCTACCCGTCGCTCAAGGGAATCATGGGCGCGAAGTCAAAGCCGCAGGAGGTCGTCTCGCTCGCCGACCTCGGCGTCGAGGCGGAACGGGTCGGCGAGAGCGGCTCGCGCACGACCGTCCGGTCGTCGTCGCCGCCCCCGGCGAAGAGCGACCAGGTGCGGATCGAGGACGACGGGAACGCCCCGGAGCAGATCGTCGAGTACCTCGCAGGCAAACGGCTCGTATGACCACGCTCGTCTACCTGGAGACCCACGACGGCGCCCTGACGAAGCCGGGGCTCAGTGTGCTCTCCAAGGCCGCGACCCTCGGCGGCGACGTCGCCGGGGTCGTGCTCGGAAGCGGGGTGCGCGACGCCGCCTCGGGCGCGGGCGCGTACGGCGCCTCGACGGTCTACGTGGTCGACGACGAGGCGCTCGCCTCGCCGCTGCCCCAGGCGCGGGTCGACGCCCTCGCTGCGGTCGTCCGGGAAAGCGGCGCCGACACCGTCGTCTTCCCGGCCTCCGTGCTCACGGCCGACGTCGCCGCCGGTCTCTCCGCCCGACTCGACGCAGGTCTGAACTGGGATCTCACCGACCTCCGGCTCGAGGGCGACGAGCTCGTGGGCATCCGCCCGGCGCTCGGCGACACCGTCCTCGTCGAAGTGGGGTGGACGACGACGCCGCGGCTCGCCCTGATCCGCTCGGGCACGTTCGATCCGGTCGAGTCCGGTGGAACGGCCGAGGTCAAGGACGTGACCGCGACGTTCGAGGAGTTCTCGATCAGGGCGCAACTCGTCGACCACCTGCAGGAGGAGTCGAGCGGCCCGTCGATCGAGGATGCGGACGTGATCGTCGCCGGGGGCCGCGGGCTCGGTGGGCCTGAGGGCTTCTCGCTCTGCGAGGAGCTCGCCGGAGCGCTCGGCGGAGCGGTCGCCGCGACGCGGGCGGTCGTCGACGCCGGCTGGTATCCGTACTCGACCCAGGTCGGCCAGACGGGGAAGACCGTGTCGCCCAAGCTCTACATCGCCCTCGGGATCTCGGGCGCGATCCAGCACAAGGTGGGGATGCAGGGCTCGGGAACGATCGTCGCGATCAACAAGGATCCGAACGCGCCGATCTTCGATTTCGCGGATCTCGGCGTCGTCGGCGACCTGACCCAGATCGCGCCGAAGCTGACCGAGCTCCTGCGCGCCCGCCGGTAGCCCCGTGAGCGGCGTCCGCCCGGCCGACTATCCGCCGCCCTTCACGACCGCCGAGGCGATCGGCGAGCCGACCGATCCTGTCGACGAGCGGATCGACGTCGGGATCCTGATCGTCGGTGGCGGCCCGGCCGGGCTCG
Organism: Actinomycetota bacterium; assembly: GCA_013694685.1. Taxonomy (GTDB): domain Bacteria; phylum Actinomycetota; class Thermoleophilia; order Gaiellales; family Gaiellaceae; genus Gaiella. Next base: position 2,018 of record JACDBY010000233.1, on the reverse strand, counting down.
CCTGCGCGATCCGGCTCGGGCAGCTGCTCGAGGAGCATCCGGAGCTGCGCGAGCGGCTCGGCGACGTTCCCGTCGCCGTTCTCGAGAAGGGCAAGCAGGCCGGCTCGCACCTGCTCTCGGGTGCAGTCATGAACCCGCGCGCGATCCGCAAGCTCTTCGCCGGGCGGCTGACGATGGAGGACGTCCCGAGCTACGGGAAGGTGCACGGCGAGGCCGTGTACCTCCTCACGAAGGGGGCGGCGCTCCGCATCCCGCCCCCGCCGACGATGATGAACCACGGGAACTGGATCGTCTCGCTCTCCGAGCTCGGTCGCTTCCTCGCGGAGCAGGCGGAGGCGGGCGGGACGATGATCCTGCCCGAGACCGCGGGCGCGAAGCTCCTACTCGACCACGGGCGCGTCGCCGGCGTGCGCACCGGGGACAAGGGGCGTGGCAAGAAAGGCGAGTCGCTCGGCAACTACGAGTCTGGGGCCGACATCACGGCGCGAATCACCGTGCTCGCGGATGGCACGGCGGGCCATCTGACGACGGCGGCGATCGACCATTTCGGGCTCCAGGGACGCAACCCCCAGATCTGGGCACTCGGCGTCAAGGAGGTCTGGAAGGTCGCGAAGCCGCTCGAGAAGATCATCCACACCCTCGGCTGGCCGCTCCGCAAGCGCGCGCGCTACGGCGAGTTCGGCGGCTCGTGGATCTACCCAATGGGTGCCGAGCACGTCTCGCTCGGCTTCGTGCTGGGGCTCGAGTACGCCGACGTCGAGCTCTCGGCGCACGACGTGCTGCAGGAGTTCAAGACGCACTCGCTCGTGCGGAAGCTGCTCGACGGTGGCGAGCGCGTGGCCTGGGGCGCTAAGACCATCACCGAGGGCGGCCTCAACTCAATGCCCGCGAAGCTGAACGGGCCGGGGTTCCTGCTCGCGGGCGAGAGCGCGGGCCTCGTCAACGTCCCGCGGCTGAAGGGCGTTCACTACGCGATCGAGTCGGGCCGGCTCGCCGCCGAGGCCGCCGTCGCGGCGCTGCAGCGGGGCGAGGTCGCGGGTCGCCGCGGCGCGCTCGACGGCTACGACGAGTCGGTGCGCGCGAGCTACATGTGGCGGGAGCTCGAGGAGGTGCGGAACATGCGCCAGGTCTTCGACAAGGGCTTCTTCATGGGTGGCGCGCTCGCAAGCGCGATGACGGTGACGAAGGGGAAGCTGCCCCCGAAGGACTTTCCGACCCATGCGAACGCGGACACCGAGCTCCTCCGCACCGGCCGCGCCGAGCGGTATCCCGCACCCGACGGGAAGCTGACCTTCGACAAGCTCTCGTCCGTCTTCGCCTCCGGGAACCGCACACGCGACGACCAGCCGAGCCATGTGCGCGTCCAGACGAACGTCCCGCGCGACCTCGCCGAGATGTGGCAGTGGATGTGTCCCGCGCAGGTCTACGCGGTCGGCGAAGAGGACGGCGACGGCACCGTGCGGGTCGAGGTGACGGCGTCGAACTGCGTCCAGTGCGGCGCGATCAGCGCCAAAGGCGGGCGGCTCCTGCCGCCCGAGGGCGGCTCGGGGCCTGAGTACACGCTCACGTGATGCGCGCGGAAAGCACGTGTCGGACTGAAGTCGGACACCTGCGTCGTGGGCGCCGGGATCCTCGGTCTCGCAGTCGCGCGCGAGCTGCATTGCTACGGATGAGGAGGAGCTGGGCCAGCCTCGAGGAGCTCCACCGCCGCTTGCTCGCGAACGGCGTGCCGCAGGTCGAGCTGATCGGGCGCATGGGTGCGACCGAGACGCCGAGTGACCTCTCGACACGTCTCTTCGTCGCCTCAGCCCGAAGCTCTTCCCGGAGCTCGAGGTGACGGACGTCCTGCCAGGCCCGGCAGGGATACGCGCGCAGGCGCTCGCCCCCGACGGCTCGCTGCTCGACGACTTCGTCTTCGACGAGGCGGGCGGCGTCGTCCACTTCCGCAACGCCCCGTCACCGGGCGCCATCTCGTGTCTCGCGATCGCAGAGGTGATCGCCGATCGGCTCGAAGAGCG
>JACDBY010000231.1 GCA_013694685.1 Actinomycetota bacterium | reverse complement strand
GCGATGTGCGCCAGGCGATGGATGACGATGAGCTCGACCGGATCGCGCAGCAACTCGGCATCTCGAAGGACGAGGCTGCGGCGGCCGTGGCGCAGATCCTGCCGGATGTCGTCGACCAGGCGACGCCGGCCGGGGAGCTGCCGCCTGACGACGAGCTGGACGAGAAGTTCGGGCGTCTGCACGAGCTCGGAGGCTCGAGCGCGAGCTGAGAGCAACCGCAGACCGCCGATCATCTGCACGATGCTACGGAACATGCGCGTTGTCTTAGCGGGGCTGCTGCTCCTCCTCAGCCTCGGCTGCGGTAGTGATGGACGCGACGCTTCCGAGTTCCGGATCTACCACCTCGAGCTCGCGATCGGCGGGCCGGGTGACGAGGGAGAGCTACGCTGCGGGCCGCCGCGAATCGTCTGCCCGGGGGTCGTCGAGCAGCCGCCGCCGCGCTCCTTCCGATATGCGGTACGGGCCGATCCAGCTGTGACGAGCGCTGGGATCGAGCCGGCAAGCGCCCGGCGGTCGACCGACCCGGAGACCGGCGACCCGCTCGTCGTCGTCGACTTCACTGCGGACGGCGCCGTCGCGTTCGCGCAGGTCACCAAGGAGGCGGCCCGAACCGGCGGGCGCGATCAGGCCTGGCACCACGTTGCGGTCATCGTCGGCGACGAGATTGTCGCCTTCCCGCAAGTCGACTACGACGCGTTTCCCGACGGGATCGCAAACGCACCGAGCATTCACATCGTCGCCGCGAGCGACGCGGATGCCACCAACCTCGTTCGAGCGCTACGCGGCCGCGCCGGTTAGCCACCCGGGCGGACGAGGCCGCACTCGTATGCGACGATCACGGCCTGGATCCGGTCGCGCAAGCCGAGCTTCGCGAGCACGTGCGCGACGTGGGTCTTGACCGTGTGCTCACTGACGAAGAGGTCGGCGGCGATCTCGGCGTTCGAGCGGCCGCGGGCGAGCAGGCGTAGCACCTCGACCTCGCGCGCGGTCAGCACCTCGATTAAGGCCGGTGGCCGGGCCGGCTCACCGAGATTCGCGAAGCGCTCGATCAAGCGGCGCGTCACGGCCGGCGCGAACAGCGATCCGCCGTCGGCGACGATCCGAATCGCTGCCAGCAGCTGCGCCTCCGGTGCGTCCTTGAGCAGGAAGCCGCTTGCTCCCGCGCGCAGGGCCGCGAACACGTACTCGTCCAGGTCGAACGTCGTCAGCACGAGCACCCTGGGCGCATCGGAAAACAGCGAGATCTGGCGCGTTGCTTCGATCCCGTCGGTGCGGGGCATGCGGACGTCCATGAGAACGACGTCCGGCGCCAGGTCTTTGGCGGCAGCAATGGCCTCGACACCGTCGCCCGCCTCGCCGACCACGTCGAGGCCGGGGTCTGCGCGCAAGATCATGCGGAAGCCGGACCGGACGAGCCTCTGGTCGTCAGCGAGGAGGACGCGGATCACAGTGGCAGCGTCGCCCTGACCGAGAAGCCGCCTTCTGACTGCGGGCCGCTGTCGAGCTCCCCGCCGAAGAGTGCCACTCGCTCGCGCATGCCGAGGAGTCCGTGACCGCCGCCGCCGTTGCTTCCGGTGCCGACGCCTGTGTCGACGATCTCGAGCGCGAGCGCGTCCTCTTCGTAGCGGACCGAGACACGGGCGCGAGCGGGCCCGGCGTGCTTGAGCACGTTGGTCAGGGCCTCCTGCACGATCCGGTAGGCGGAGACGTCGACGCCCGGCGGTAGCTCGCGTCGCACGCCCTCGAAGCGGAGCTCGACGGGGAGTCCCGCCTCGCGTACCTGTGAGGCGAGCAGCTCGAGCGAGTCCACTGACGGTTGGGGCGCGAGCGCGACCTCCTCGTCGTCGGCGCGGAGCATGTGCAGGAGCCGGCGCATCTCGGTGAGGGCTTTCGCGCCGGTCGCCTCGATCGCGTCGAGCGCCTCGCTCTGTTCCGCCCCTTCGGTATGGCGTGCCCCCCGCGCCTGGAGCACGATCACGCTGATCGCGTGCGAGACGACGTCGTGCAGCTCGCGGGCGATCCGCGCGCGCTCCTCGGTGACGGCGGCTCGTGCGCCTTTGTCCCGTTCCACGATCAGCTCAGCTTCGCGTTGCCCCCGCCTGCGGATCGCGCGACCAGCGATCCACACTCGTCCGAAGCCGACCGAGAAGAAGACGACGTCCCCAAACTCGGACTGGGCCTCGCTGACAGTGCCGAGGGCGACCATTGCTG
>JACDBY010000219.1 GCA_013694685.1 Actinomycetota bacterium | reverse complement strand
TGCTCTTTCGTAGCGGCCCCGAAGGCGCGCACGAGCTCACGAACCGCTCGGACGAGCTCGCGCGGCTGCTGCTCGTCTCGAGCTTCGCGTTACCGCGCGCCGCGGTGCAGGTCGACAGCGACAAGCTGATGATCCGGTGGGGCGCGGGCGCCGACGAACGACGCTGGTTTCGCATGGACGATGCTGCGGACTACTGGGACGACGTCGAGGACGCGTGACCGCGCTGGGACAGGTCGTGATCCTCAACGGAGCGCCGCGGGCCGGCAAGTCGTCGATCGCGTCGGTCATCCAGGAGTCGTTCGAGGGCGCGTGGGTCAACCTCGGGGTGGACGTTTCCCGCGGGATGACACCGCGGCGATACCAGCCGGGCATCGGGCTCCGGCCGGGTGAGGAGGGACACCCGGCAGCACTTATCGTTTCCGCTCTCTACGCGGCGCTCTACGACTCGATCGCCGCTCACAGCCGAGCGGGACTGAACGTCGTCGTCGACGTCGGCCATCACAACGGGGAGCTCCTCTCCGACTGCGCTCGGCGCCTCGTCGGGTTGCCGGTCTTCGTTGTCGGCGTTCGCTGTCCGCTCGAGGCGATCATGGCGCGGCGGAACGCGTCACCACCGGGTCGGTACGCGGCGGGCACCCCGGAGACTCCGGTCCCCGAACCGGTGCGTCGATGGCAGGAGGCTGTTCACGTCCCGGGTGTCTACGACCTCGAGCTCGACACATCCGTGCTCAGTCCCGCGGAGTGCGCGGACGCGATTCGGCGACGGCTGGCGGACGGCGTGCCGGCAACCGCCGTGGTGCGCCTCGCCCAGCTCGGGGCGTAAGACGATCCGGCGCGTTGCCTCGGCTGCGCGTACCGGCCGCCGGAGCCATGCTACGGCGGCGCTGCGTCCTGCGGCTCCCAGCCCAGGAGCTCCTGGGCATGAGTCAGATCCCAGAACCGGCGCGGGTTGCCCGAGACGCCGTAGACGATCGCCCACGACACGTCGTCGACCTCGAGACAACGGGCGATCAGCTCGGCGCAGTCCCGCCGGCTCAGCCAGACCGCCCGCATGCGGTTCCGCCTGCCTTCGGCGTCGAGGTCGAGCAACGGGCTCTCGCTCGGGACGGTCGGATCGTCGTTCGCCCGGACCGCACCGATCCGCAGACAGAAAACGCAAAGACCGTGGAGCTCGGAGTAGAAGCGGCCGAGCGCCTCACCGCAAGCCTTGGAGACACCGTAGAGGGAGTCGGGCCGGATCTCGGCCGTGTGGTCGCAGCTCCGCTCGTCGTCCAGGTCGTAGAGCCCGGGAGCCCCGTCGAGCTCGTACATGCCGACGGCGTGGTTCGACGATGCGAAGACGACACGCGCGACCCCTGCACGACGAGCGGCCTCGAACACGTTGTAGGTGCCGACGACGTTGTTACGGAGCACGTCCTCCCAGGGCGTTTCGATCGCCGCCGAGCCTGCGAGGTGGACGACCGAGTCGACCGACTCGAACGCCGGGAGGATCGCGTCGAGATCTGCGATGTCGCCGATATGGCTCGGGAAGTCCTGCTGCGTCAGCGTCAGCGAGACGAGCTCGTAGCGGTCACCAAGATGCTCTCTGACCGCCGTTCCGATCGTTCCCTCGGCGCCCGTGACGAGAACCCGACGCAACCCCATCGCGCTCATATTGTCGTGTTGCCGGGATCCGAGCAGGTCGTACCGCATACACGCCGATCGATTGTTGCTCGTTCCAGACCTGATCGGGCTCATCACCGTCGAGCGTCAGCGCCCCAGCACCTCCACCACGTCGCCCTCGACGAGGACGTGTCCCCGTCCCACGCGCTGGCCGGCGAACCGGGCCGACGCGCCCCACACGAGCGCGCCCGTAGCCGACGCGCCCAACTCGTGGTGGACGCGGTCTGCGAGCTCGGCGACGGTCGCCCCGGCCGGCAGCGCGAATGGCTCCTCGTCGGTCCGCCCGTCGCGGCTGGGAAAGACGCGGATGAGCCCGGTGAGACTCCAGATCGCCTCGCGCAGGCTGTCGAGGCTCTGATCGTCGAGCACCGAGACCCGTACGACGACGGGAGCTTGTGTTACTTCTTCAACACAAGCGTTGCCTGCGACCGATGTCCGCGCGAGGTCGAGGTCGTCGGCCTCGTCGGCCTTGGTCAGCGCCACGATCGACGGCTTCTCGATCCCGGCCGCGGCGACCTCCGACCGAACGACGTCAAACGCGTCCGAAGAGTCGTTCGCCGCCCGGCAATAGACGATCGCGTCGGCGTTCCGGAGCACGCCGAACAAGGCCCTTCCCCCGCCGCGATCCTCGTGGGCGCCGTCGATCAAGCCGGGGATCTCGACGAGCTGGACGAGCACGCCGCCGATCCGGGTCAGGGCCGGGACGGGCCGGAGCGTTGTGAACGCATAGTCGCCGGTCTTGATCTGGATGTCGGAGAGCGCCTGTAGGAGTGACGACTTGCCCGCGTTGGGTGGGCCGACGAGCGCGATCTGCGCCGCACCCTCGCGGCGAACCTGGAGCGAGTCGCGATGCACGACCTTGGCGCGCACGCGCGTCCGCTCGAGCTCGCCCTCGAGCGACTTGCGCAGATCGGCGTACGGGCCGTTCCGGTATCCGGGCAGCTCGGCCAGGAGCGCCCGTATCGTCGCGATCCGCTCGCTCCCCTCCTTTCCGACGAGGCGGCGCTTCGCCACCTCTGCGAACGTGCGATGCGGCATGGGCATCGCGTTCCTCCTTCCGATCGTGTGGGAAGGAGCACGCGCTCACGCGGCCAGAGCCGGTGCGCGCGTCACTCTCCCACCGCTTCCCTCGACGCTCGAGTTGGGAAGCGGCGACTCAGCCGTTCTGACGAAGAACGGTGGCGGCCCACGATCGGAAGCGGTGCATGACGCCCAGCCTAGCGTCCACCCGTGACGTCGACAATGGCGCCGGTCGTGTACGACGCAGCGTCGCTCAGGAGCCAGAGAACCGCCGCGGCGACCTCGTCCGCGCTTCCCGGCCGTCCCATGGGAATCGAGGGCGCGAGTCGCTGCGCCCGATCCGGATCGCCGCTCGTCGCGTGAATGTCGGTCTCGATCACACCGGGGCGGACGGCGTTCACACGGACGCCCTCCCGGGCGAGCTCGCGCGCGAGTCCCAGGCAGAGCG
>JACDBY010000165.1 GCA_013694685.1 Actinomycetota bacterium | reverse complement strand
ACGGGATCGGCGTGGCGGTCGTGGCGGTCCTTCTCGTGTACGAGCACGCGATCGTGCGGCCGGACGACCTGCGGCGGCTCGATGCCGCGTTCTTCACGGTCAACGGCGTGCTCTCGATCGCGTTCTGCGCGTTCGTCGCGCTGGACGCGTTGCTCTGACCGCGAAGCGACCAGATGCCCGCGGCGCGGGCGAGCAGCCGCTGGCGTGGGCTGGAGGACAGACGTTCGTCGTCCGCTATCGCCTGCTCGGTAGCGAGCAGATCGTCGGCGCCCGACCGCTGCGCTTCCTCGGCGAGACGCACGGCTACGTCGCGGGCTGGCTATCCGGCGACACCGTCGTTGCCTCGCCCGTGCTCGACGACGGGAGGCCCCTACGTTCCGTCTCGGCGCCCGAGTGGTTCACCCGCGAGCTGGGCGCTGTCCTCCGGCCGTGGGCGGGCTACGGACTCCTGATGCTCATCCCGCGTCGCGGAGCTCATTCCGTGTGGCTCTTCTGGCACGACGACGGCTCGTTTCGCGGCTGGTACGTCAACCTCGAGCAGCCGCACGTCTGGCACGCCGGCGGCTGCGACACCCGCGACGAGCTGCTCGACATCACGTGTGACGAGCCGCGTCGCTGGAGCTGGAAGGACGGGGACGAGCTCGAGGCGGCTATCGAGGCAGGTGGTGTCCTCGGCCCTCGCGAAGGTGACCGGATCCGCGCCGAAGGCAGAAGGGTTGCAGAGCTGATCGAGCAGTGGGACAGCCCGTTCGCAGACGGTTGGGAGACGTGGCGACCCGCCGAAGGGTGGCTCGCTCCGCGGCTTACGCCGGACTGGGCGCGGACGTGAGCCTATTCGGCTCAGCGACGATCCAGTGTGGCCCGAGCGCGACCGGACGCCGTCCGCGCAGTCACACTTCCGGCACGATCACGGCACAAATGCGTGACGAAGTCGCCGCTAGTCTGGCATCAGGGCACCTGGAATGCCCCTGGGGGCGGTTGTCGGCGTTGTCCGGTTGGCGGGTCAGCTACCCGGGCGAGTGGGTCGTGCGGTCGCACCTGCACGGGGCGGCGTGACCGTGGCGCTCCTAGGCCAAGCCGCCGCGACAATCCGAGTCGAGGCGCTCGAGAAGCGCTACGGGGCGCGAACGGTGCTTCGTGACCTCTCGTTCGACGTCCCGGCCGGCGCGACGCTCGTCGTGACGGGACCGAACGGCTCCGGCAAGACGACCCTGCTGCGGCTCCTCGTGGGGCTCGCCGCGCCGACCCGCGGCTCGGTCGCGGTCGCGGTCGACCGTTCCCGCCTCGGGTTCGTTGGTCACGAGTCGCTGCTCTATACAGAGCTCACCGCGCTCGAGAATCTCGACCTCTACGGCCGCTTGTACCGCGTCCGCGAGCGACGCGAGCGGATCGGGATGCTGCTCGAGCGCTACGGGCTCTGGGACGCGCGGAACGATCGCGTCACCTCCTACTCCCGCGGCATGACCCAGCGGCTCGCGCTCTGCCGAGCGCTCCTCCACGACCCGGCGCTGCTCGTGCTCGACGAGCCGCATGCCTCGCTCGACGCCGACGGCGTCGGTTTGCTCGAGCAGGAGCTCGCCGCCGGACGGGAGGGCCGCACCGTGGTCGTCGCGACGCACGACCCGGGCAGGCTCGACGCCCTGACCACGCAGCGCCTCCTTCTCGGAGCACGGTGAACGGGTACCTCGCCGACGTGGCCGCACTCGCGCGCAAGGACCTGCAGCTCGAGCTGCGGGCCCGCGACACGCTGCCCGCGATGCTGCTCTTCGTGCTCGCGACGCTCGTCGTCTTCCACTTCGCCTTGCCCGCGAGCGCGGGCGACGAGCCCGCCTACGGGCTCCTGTGGGTCGCCCTCGTCTTCACCGCGCTCCTCGGGCTCTCGCGCGCGTGGGCGCCCGAGACCGCCGCCGGTGCGCTCGACGGCCTCGTCCTCGCGCCCGCCGACCGCAGCGCCATCTGGCTCGGCAAGACGATCGCGACGCTCGCGTTCCTCGCCGCCGCCGAGATCGTGGCGTTGCCGGCCTTCGCGCTCCTCTTCGCGCCGCTCGACGGAGCCGCGCTCGCGGGCGTCGCGCTCGCGTCGCTCGGCCTCTGCGCCGT
>JACDBY010000418.1 GCA_013694685.1 Actinomycetota bacterium | reverse complement strand
CTCCCGGTTCACCTCGAGCTCTAGGTCCGATAAGCGACGGTCACGCGCTCGCCGCTCGTGCTCGAGCGGACGATCGCGTCGCAGACCTCCGCGGCCCGGTAGCCGTCCTCGAACGTCGCCCCGTGCGGCGCGACGTCGGCGTCTTCCGCGATCGCGCGCAGCAGATGGTGGATCTCGTGCACGAACGTGTCGCCCCATCCGACGATATGTCCGGGCGGCCACCAGAAACCCCAGAACGGGTGGTCGGTCTCCGACACGAGCACGGTCTTGAAGCCGCGTGCCCTGTCGCCGTCGGCCCGGAAGACCTGGAGTTCGTTCAGCCGCTCCATGTCGAACGCGAGCGAGCCCTTCGAGCCGTTGATCTCCCACTGGAACGCGTTGCGCCGGCCGAGCGCGAGCCTCGTGGCCTCGATCGTCCCGACGGCGCCTTGTTCGAATTCGGCGGCGGCTTCGAGTGCGTCGTCCACCCGGCGCCCCTCCAGGAAGGTGCGTACGAGCCCCGAGACCGTCGAGATCTCGCCGACGAGGAAGCGGGCGAGGTCGACGACGTGCGTGCCGAGGTCGCCGAGCGCGCCCGAGCCCGCCTCGTCGGGCTGGAAGCGCCACGTGTCGAGGGACGGGTCGTCACCCCAATCCTGGAGGTAGCGGCCGCGGAAGTGCCGGATCTCGCCGAGCTCGTCGGCGTCGATCATCTCCCGGGCCAGTCGCACCGCGGGCACGAAGCGGTAGTTGAACCCGCAGAGGTGCTTGACGCCGGTGGCGGCCACGCGCTGCCAGATCTCGTAGCTCTCATCGGCGTCCCGGCCGAGCGGCTTCTCGCACAGCACGTGCTTCCCCGCCTCCGCTGCGGCGATCGTCGGCTCGGCGTGTAGGGAATTGGGCCCGCCGTTGTCGAACAGCCCGATCGCAGCGTCGGCGACGATGTCACGCCAGTCGCTCGTCCAGCGCTCGTAGCCGTACCGGCGCGCCGCGTTCGCCACCGCCTCCTCGTTCCGGCCCGCGATCGCGACGAGTCTCGGCACGAGGGGTGGTGGCCACGTGATGGAGGGAATCGTGCGGAGCGCGTTCGAGTGGGCCTTACCCATGAACGCGTACCCGAGCATGCCGATGCCGATCTCTGGGATCTCGCCGACGTCCTGCGAGGCGGGCACGTCGTCGATGCCCGTCTGTTGCTCGGTCATTGTCGCTCCTCGCTCGGTGGCTTCGCAGCCGGGAGATACTACGGCCCGCCCTCAAGGAGGTTCGATGAGTCTGGAAGGAAAGGTCGCAATCGTCACCGGCGCGAGCCGCGGCATCGGTGCCGCCGTCGCCCGTTCCCTGCACACGCAGGGGGTCAAGCTCGGCCTCGCGTCACGCAGCGGCGACGACCTCGGGCTCGGGGACGACGCCGTCGCGCGTCCCTGCGATGTCCGGGACCGGGCGCAAATCGAGGCGCTGGTCGACGAGACCGTGGACCGCTTCGGCCGGCTCGACATCCTCGTCGCAAACGCCGGCGTGGGCGCCTACGGCCCGCTCACCGAGCTCTCGCCCGAGCACCTCGACGAGATGATCGACGTGAACGTCAAGGGCGTGCTCTACGCGGCGGCGGCCGCTGTGCCGCACCTCGTGCGTGCCGGCGGTGGCGACATCGTCTCGGTCGCCTCCGAGGCAGGCCGCCGCGGGCTGCCGAACGAGGCGGTCTACTGCGCCTCGAAGTTCGCCCAGGTCGGGTTCACGGCGGCCCTGGATCACGAGCTCCGCGAGCGCGGCGTTCGATGCACCAACATCTGCCCCGGCGGCGTCGCGACCGATTTCGCGCTCGACGAGGGCCGCGGGCGTACGCCCGACGCGCTGCCCGGGATGATGAACGCCGAGGACGTCGCGGACGCCGTGCTGTTCGTGCTCACGCGCCCGCGCGGCCACCGCATCCTCGAGGTTGCGTTCCGCCCGATGGGCGAGCAGTCGTGGGGTTAGCTGCGCCGGTCCGGCTGGGACTGCTCTCCACCGCGCGGATCAACGGCGCGATCCTGGACGGCGCCCGCGAGACGGCGAGCGTCGACGTGGTCGCGGTCGCGAGCCGCGACGGCGCGAAGGCGCAGGCCTACGCGGCCGAGCGGGGTCTCGAGCGCTCACACGGGAGCTACGAGGCGCTGCTCGAGGACGAGGGCGTCAACGCCGTCTACATCTCCCTTCCGAACGCCCTGCATCACGAGTGGACGCTGCGGGCGCTCGGCGCCGGCAAGCACGTCCTCTGCGAGATCCCGCTCGCCACCTCGCTCGCCGCGACCGACCGCCTGATCGCGCTCGCCGCCGCCGCCGATCGCCGTTTGATGGTCTGCCACACCCAGCGCTACCAC
>JACDBY010000124.1 GCA_013694685.1 Actinomycetota bacterium | reverse complement strand
GAGCACGCGGCCGAGCCCGCCGCGGGCCGCCCCCTCCGCCGCCGCGATCGTCCCCGTCACGGGGCGCACGCGACCGTCCAGACCGAGCTCGCCGAGACAGGCGTGCTCGGCGAGACGATCCGCGGGCACCTGTCGCGAGGCCGCGAGGATCGTGAGCGCGATACCGAGATCGAAGCCGGATCCCTCTTTCCGGAGAGCGGCGGGTGCGAGATTGACGGTGATCGCGCGGCCCGGCCACTCGAGGAGGGCGGACTGGATGCCGCTTCGCACGCGGTGCTTCGCCTCCTGACACGCGCGATCCGCGAGCCCGACGATCGCAAAGGACGGCTGATCCCCCGTCCGCAGATGCGCCTCGACCTCGACGCGACGGGGCTCGAGACCGACGAGCGCGAACGTGACCGCGCGGCCGAGCATTCTTCGACGGTACGGCCCGATCCGTCACGGATGTGTGCCGTCTTCGTGCCGGATGTGTGACGGAGGAGGCGCTCTCGCCTCCTCCGTCAGACCTCGAGCCGGGTGTCCCGCCGGCGTTATCCCACGTAGCAGAGGACGAACAGGGTGAACGTGCTCGTGTTGCCGCTGTCGTTCCCGCCCGTCGCCCGGAAGCCGGTGACGTTCGTCCCGGTCAAGACTGGCGTCAGACGCTGCGTCCAGAGCTCACGATCGAGCGCGTCGTCGCTCCAGCCGGTGCCCGCGGAGATCGCCTTCTCGTTCGCGTTGCAGTTGACGGAGACCGTCTCGGTGTCGTACGCCGAGTTCTGGGCCACGCCACCCGGGACGGTGACGCTCGCCTGGCGGACGCTGATCGGGCCGATCGTCCCCGCAGGACCGGCCGGACCGGCCGGGCCTGCCGCGCCTGCCGGGCCTTGCGGGCCGACGGGCAGGGAGCTCGCGATGAAATCGGCCGCGCTGAGCGAGCGGTTTCGCACGGTCGCGCCCGTCACCGCGTTGAGCGCGAGCTTTGCACCCGTCACGTTCCGGTTCTTGATCTTCGCCGCGGTGACGGCGTTCGCCCGAAGCTGTGCGGTGCCGACCGAGTTCGGCGCGAGCGCCTGTACCGCCGCGACGCTCGTCCCACCGAGCGCGACGAGCAGCGCGAGGCAGGCGACGACCATCGCAGGCGACGGCCGGTGCCGGATCAATCTGTTCATGAACTCCTCCTCCGATCGTGGACCTCAAGCGGCCGTGCAGACGAGAATCGACTCGAAGTACTCGCCGGCGCGTCGCCCGGTACGTCGATTGACATGGCGCTCGAGACGCTCCTCGAGCCGGAGCCCCGCGCGGGCGAGGATCTCCTCGTACAGGTTCCGCCGATCGTTCACGACGATGCACGCCGTTCCCCCGAGACGGAGTCGGCGGCGACCGTTCGCGAGCACCGCGGCCACACCGTCGACGTAGGCGCGAATGGCCTCGCGCCCCACGCCCCGGGCGGGCCGCCCGAGCTCGGTCGCACGGCGGTCCTCGAGACCGAGCAGCTCGTACGCGTAGCGGTGCTGCTCGTGGTAGTCGATGAGGCCCGGGTACGGCGGTGAGGTGACGATCCCGTCGAAGAGACCGCCCAGCTCGGACTCGCGTGCGTCGCCGTGGATCACGACGGCGTGGCAGTCAGCGTGTCGGATGGCGGCGAACGTCTCGATCCGGTCGAGGGTGTCGCGGGTGTACCGGAGCAGGAACCGCCGTGCCTCCTCGACCGGTGTGCACGTGCGCCGGTGCTTGTGGCACCAGTAAGGCGCGCGCTGCGGCTCCCGCGGAAACTCGAGGTCGAAGTGCGTCGTCCGCCGCGCAGAGCGCGCTGCCCGCGCGAGCACGATGCGGAGGAGATCGGCCGAGGCGACCTGCTCGACGAGGTCGCGAAAGTGGAGCAGCTCGGCCGCGGCTCTCGGCGCGAACCAGTCGCGGACGTACGGACTCGCCGTGCGCGGCATCCGCCCGTCGGGCTCGAAGGCGGCTGCCTGCTCGTGCACCCACTCGAGGTCCCGTCGCACCGCGTCGAGGTTGTGACGCCTCGTCTTGGCACGCATCAGCAGGCAGTTGAAGCCCGCGACGTCGACTCCCGTCGCGCTCCGGCCCGACTCGAGGGCCTGCACGAGCGTCGTCCCGGAGCCCGCGAACGGGTCGAGGACGTGGCCTCCCGGCGGCACGTAGCGCTCGAGGAGCTCTTCGACGAGCTGGGGCACGAACTTCCCGAGGTACGGGTGCAGCCGGTGCACGTGTTTCGTCCGCTCGCGTTCGGGAAGCTCGGCCTCCGACCACGAGAGCGCCGGGTCGAGCCGGCCGTAGAGGGCCTCCTGCGTCGCGGCCATGGGAACAGCTTTCGCGTTGGGCCGCTCAGGTCCTCGTTCGGTCGCGAACCCGCGAAGCCCAGAGCACGTGTCCGACTGAAGTCGGACACATACCCGCACTGCGCTTTCGCCGCTGGTAGAGCCGTTGCGACGGCGACCGCCGACGCCGAAGGCGGCGGCCCTCAGGGATCTGCCCCGCCAACGGCCGGGATCGAGCCGCAGGATTCGGCTTCTGCCGAATCCTGCTTGGCGAACGGGCTAGTAATGCACGCCGCGCTTGGCGTCGTAGGCGCGCAGCTTCTGGATCCGCACGGGAATCGGTGGATGGGTCGAGAAGAGCGCGCCCATGCCGCGACGGCCGCGTCCACCGAGGGGGTTCGCGATGTAGAGCGAGGCCGTCGCGGGATTGACCGCCATCGGCAGCGCCTCGACTCCGCGCTCGAGCGTGCCGAGCGCGTCCACGAGCGGCCTGCCCTCGCCGAGGATCTCGGCCGCGGTCTGATCGGCCAGGAACTCTCGCTGCCGCGAGACGGCGAGCTGGAGCACCATCGCGGCGATCGGCGCGACCATGATCGCGGCGATCGTGCCGACGAGGCCGAGCGGACTCTCCTCGTCGTCGCCTCCGAAGAGCCACTGGAACTGCAGGAAGTGGGCGACCGCCGAGATCGCGGCGCCGATCATCGCCGCGATCGTCGTGACGAGCACGTCTCGGTTGCGGATGTGCGCGAGCTCGTGCGCGACGACGCCACGCACCTGCTCGCGCGGCATCAGCGCCAGCAGGCCCTCGGTCACGGCGACCGCCGAGCGCTTCGGGTTCCGGCCCGTCGCGAACGCGTTCGGCTGCTCGGACGGGATGAGGTAGAGCCGCGGCACCGGGATACGAGCCCGGGTCGCGAGATCCTCGACGTCGGCGACGAGCTCGGGCGCTTCCCCGGGCTCGAGTGGCCGAGCCCGACTGACCTTGAGGGCGATGCGGTCGGAGAACCAGAACATCGCGAGGTTGAAGAGGACGGCGATGAGGAGGAACGCGACGATGCCTCCGGTGCCGCCGACGAGACCTCCGACGCCGATGAAGAGCGCCGAGAGCCCCGCGAGGAGGATCCATGTGCGCATACGCGTAGTCATGTGGTGGTTCGAGTCCTTTCCGGCTGACGTGTGTTGGCTGTCAGCCGGAGGTTTCTCCCGCCACCGCCTGCGCGCTGGCCGACACACCCGGGACCGTCCGGTGCGGACGTCCGTCCTGACGAGCGTGTCCGTTCGGGGATAATGCCCCCCGGCTTTCGTACGGATTGTAACGCCGAAGCGGCTTCACTCATTCCTCGAGCATGTCGAACGCGAGACGCTCGAGACGACCGTCGGTGATCGCCGCGACCTCGAAACCGATCTCGAGCTCGGCGCTCTCGGGGTTGGCCTGCATCCACGACGCCGCCGCGCGTCGGACGCGACGTCGCTTCTCCCTGTCGACCGCGCCGGCCGCTCCACCGAACCCGTCGCGCGCCCGCTCCTTCACCTCGACGAAGACGAGCCGGCGGCCACGCCGAACGACGAGGTCGAGCTCATGTCCGCCCGCCCGGACGTTTGCGCCGACGATCCGGTAACCGCGCAGCCGATAGTGGCGAGCCGCCGCCCGCTCACCGTGGTTCACGCGACGCGAGGCTCCGCAGCAAGCCTCCCGTACGCTCGCGCGGCGAACGAGCGGCGATGTTGCGGACAGGGCCCGTGCGCGAGGACAGCCTGCGTGTGCGCAGGCGTGATGTAGCCGACGTGGGACGAGAAGCCGTAGCGCGGGAAGATCGCGGCCAGCCGGTGCATGAGCCGGTCGCGGGTCACCTTCGCGACGATCGAGGCGGCTGCGATCGCGGCGCTCTTCGTATCGCCGTCGACGACCGCCCGGTGTGGCGGCGCGAGCGGACCGAGCCGGAACCCGTCGACGAGGCAGACATCGGCCGGCGGCTGCAATTGGGAGATCACCATGCGGAGGCCGAGAAGATTCGAGCGGTGGAGCCCGTGACGATCGATGTCTGAGGACGAGATGACGCGGACGGCGATCCGGCTCGCGCACTCGAGCACCGCGTGGTACAGCCGCTCGCGCTCGGCGGGCTCGACCTGCTTCGAGTCGTTCAGCAGGGCGAGCGAGCGTACGCGGTGGCCGCGAAGGGCGCCGTAGTCGAGGAGCACCCCTGCGACGACGAGCGGCCCAGCGAGCGACCCGCGACCCGCCTCGTCCGCACCCGCGACGAAACGCACCTCAAGTCGCCGGTCGAAGCGGAGCAGTCGCTGACCCGACGAGAGCGGCACCGGCTCGAGGATAGCCCGCGCCCCCGGACAGGACTGTGCCAAGAGTGTGACAACCGGGGGCTGACCCCGCAGGGGTCTGTCCCCTGGCGCGACCACGAAACATCCATCCACGCACAGACCGCCGCACAGGGGTCAGTCCCCTCCGGGGACAGACCCCGCCGCAGTCACGGCGGTAGCACGCAGCCGGCGTCCTTCGCCTCGAGCCGGATCTCGGTCGCGACGCGCGAGGCGCGTGGAACGAGCTGGACGCGATACCAGTCGCAACCTCCGACCTGCCTCCGAGCGGCGCAGATCACGACAGTCGTCTGCTTCTCGACGAACCACGGCCGCGGGTTCCCGGTGCAGCGCACGCCATCGAGGTCGTACCCATCACGCTCCGCGAGGTACGACTCGGTCGCCTCTCGGGCGAACCGCTGCGTCTCGTCCTCGACTCCGCCGCACCCGGCGACGACGAGGGCGCCGATCGCGACGGCCAGCCCCCCGCGCACCTGGGCTACTGCTGACGCAGCTCGCGGATGCGAGACCGCTTGCCGACCCGGCCGCGGAGGTAGTACAGCTTCGCACGGTTGACGTCGCCGATCATCGCGACCTCGAGCCGCTCGATCTTCGGGGAGTGGAGCGGGAACGTCCGCTCGACGCCGACACCGAACGAGCTCTTGCGCACCGTGAACGTCTCGCGGACGCCCGACCCCTGCCGCTTGATGCAGATGCCCTCGAAGACCTGGACGCGCTGCCGATTGCCTTCGATCACCTTGAAATGGACGCGCAGCGTGTCCCCGGCCTTGAAGGCGGGAACGTCGCGCAGCTGGCGCCGCTCGAGGCTCTCGATGATCGTGCTCATGCGAAAGGGTCGGCCCGGAGGCCGGTCGCGGATGATAGCAGCGAGTAGG
>JACDBY010000123.1 GCA_013694685.1 Actinomycetota bacterium | reverse complement strand
CGCCGCTCGATCGAGAGACCCGCTTCGAACGCGGCGTTGAAGACCGTCGTCGAGACCTGGCAGACGCCGCCGCCGATCCCGGTCTGCAGCTCGCCGTTGATGATCACGGGCGCCTCTTCGAAGCCCTTGTCCTGGTTCCGCTCGCCGGTCGTCCCGTTGAACGAAAACCGCCCGCCCGGCGCGACGAGGGCGCCGTCGATCAGCTCGGCGACCAGGGCGACGTTGTGGATCCGTCCCGGAGTGCCGCCGTAGGTCGTCGTGTACGACCCGACGATGCCGGTGATGCCCATCGCCTTCGCCTCGGTCGTCGTGCGCTCCGGCTGCGAGGCGAACGTCGCCACGCTCGCACGCCGTGCAGTACTGGAGAAGGCGGCCTCCTCGAGGGCGGTGCGAGCTGCCTCGACGTCGAGCGCCCGTCCCGGCCGCGACGGGACGAGCTCGATGCCGCCCTGGACGACGCTGAACGTCGCATCCCGCGGCTTCCGCTCGACCTTCGCCGCGAGCGAGGCCAGCCACCGATTTGCCTTCGGCCCGGCGATCGCCGACCTCGTCTCACCGTCCGACGGCAGCCGGAGGAGCCCGGCGATCTGCCAGCGCGCTAGGCGGAAGCGTGTCGAGCCGACCTCAAGCGTCACAGGCGCCGAGAGCGCCGTGCGCGCGGCCGCCGTCGCCTGGGTGAGCTCGGCCGCGGTCACCTGCGGCACGGCGGCGACGAGTGGGAGGCGCACGGTGCCTGCACGGTGGAGCCCGGCGAGCGATTCGACGACGAGCGTCTCTGCCCGTGCGCGATCGAGCCGTAGGCCGGCTCGCGCCGGGGTGACGTCGATCCGCAACCCGCGGCGACGAACGGCCGCCTCGACCGTGGGCCGGTCGACCGCCTCCGCGATCGTCGCGACCCTGAACTTCAGGACGGAGGGATAGGCCCTGACCTCGGGCTCGACGTTCGCGCCGAGGAGCCTCGTCTGGATGCGCCGGAACCCGCGGAGCGGGGCGAAGCCGTTGTTGGCGGCCGCCGCCGTCCGAACTGCCGCCTCCCAGTCCGCGCGGACCCCGAGTTGGGAGGCGGTCAGGGTGAACGTCCGGCCGGCCGCGAGGAACGTCACGGGCTCCCGCTGTAGCGCTTGGGCGCGCTGCTCGAGCACGGCCGCGGCAGCGTCCAGGCGCAGCCCGCCGACGTCGAGCCCGGCGATTGTCGTACCCGCCGCGAGCCGGGCCGGCGATCCTGCAGCGAGGGTCGTCGCGACGATCGCGAGCAGGACGACGAGGCCGATCGCAAGGACGGCCCGACGCACCGCGAGGCGGGAGGAGCGACGCCGGCGCGCCATACCCGAAACGCTCGACGCGCTGGTTGACACGGCCCCGAACTCTAGCCGAGCCCATACGGGGGATCACTGCCGTTTTCGGGGGATCTATCCGGGGTCTTTCCCCGGAGGGGACTGACCCCCGCGCAAACGGCGCCGATCTGCGACAGGCATCGGTCGTAGCGCGGGGGACAGACCCCTGTCGGGGTCAGTCCCCGGTGTCAGAACACGAAGAGCTCGACCCCGCCCGAGACGTTGAAGGCAACGCCGGTCACGTACGACGCGAGATCCGAGCAGAGAAACGCGATCGCGTTCGCGACGTCCTGCGGCTCACCTGGGCGCTTGAAGACGGTGCGACTCGCGATGCGCTCGTTCATTGCCTCGTTTGCCATGTGGAACGCCTCGGTGCCGATGATCCCGGGCACGATCGCGTTGCAGGTGATGCCGTGGCGGCCTCCCTCCAGCGCGAGCGTCTTGGTCAGCCCGAGAATGCCGGCCTTCGTGGTCGAGTAGCTCGCCTGTCCGAAGCCGCCGAGCGTGCCGGCGACGGAGGCCATGTTCACGATCCTCCCCCACTGACGCTCGCGCATCGGAGACCAGACGGCCTGCGCGCAATTGAAGGCACCCGTCAGGTTGACGCGGAGGTCTCGCTCCCAGAGCTCCGGTCGTTGCTCGTGGAACTGTGCGGCGTGGTCGAGGGTGCCGGCGTTGTTGACGAGGATGTCGACCGGCCCGAGCAGCTCGGCGACCTCGGCCACTGCGCTCGCGACCTGCTCGCGGTCCGTGACGTCGCAGCGCACCACGAGGGCGCGTCGGCCGAGCGACCGGATCTCCTCGGCGGTCGACTCGGTATGCACCATCCCCTGCGCGACGGCCGCCTGCGCGAGGACGCCGTATTCCTCGGCGGCGCTCGTGTCCGACTCGACGAGGATGTCGGCGATCGCGACGTCAGCTCCCGCGCGGGCAAGTGTCAGCGCGTCGGCGCGGCCGAGCCCACGCGAGCCTCCGGTGACGAGCGCAACCCTGCCGGAGAGGTCGATCTCGAGTGCCATCCCACGATGCTACGGCGTCGGCGACAGGCTCGGCTCGTGTTGAATCAACACAAGCGTTGTCACAGGCGCTTGGAAATCGCGATGGAGCGGATCGGGTCTGACGAGCGCCGCAGGCGCCTTGCGCAACGTCACCGGCTGGCATCGGAGGCCCACAGCGAGTCGGCTCTCGACACTGCCATCGCCGTCGTGGCGCTGCATTCGAGCGATGCCGCGACCGTGTTTCTCTCGACCTGGGCGCGGACGCGCGGCTTCGAGGTGGGCGACCTGGAGCGAGCGCTCTACGACGAGCGGTCGCTCGTCCGGCTGCTGGGCATGCGACGGACGCTGTGGGTCGTCCCGCGCGAGCTGGCGGAGATCGTCCATGCGGCGTGCACCCGGACGATCGCCGCCCGCGAGCGGACGCGGCTCGAGGGATTCGTCGCGCGGAGTGGCGTCTCGGACGACCCCGGCCGCTGGCTCGACGACGCTGCCGCGGTCGCGCTCCGCGTGGTCGAGGAGCGCGGCGAGGCGTTCACCGGCGATCTTTCACGCGCCGAGCCGCTCCTCGCGACGAAGCTCCGCCTCGGGGCGGGAACCCGCTGGGAGGCGAGCGTCAGCGCAGGCTCGCGCATTCTTCCTCTTCTCGCGGCGGAAGGTGCGCTCGCTCGCGGCCGTCCGCGAACGTCGTGGACGAACGCCCAATACCGCTGGCTGCTCGTGAGGGACTGGCTCGGTGAGGTGGAGTCGGTCGAGCCTGCCGTCGCCCAGGCGGAGCTCCTGCGCCGCTGGCTCGCCGCGTTCGGGCCTGCGACCGAGACCGACGTGCGCTGGTGGACGGGCTGGACGGCGCGCGAGACCCGCGCCGCGCTCGCTGCGGTGCCGCACGTCGAGGTGGACCTGGACGGCGCGGTTGGACTCGTGCTCGCCGGTGACCTCGAAGCGACCGAGCGACCCGAGCCGTGGGCAGCGCTACTGCCGACACTCGATCCGACGACGATGGGCTGGAAGGAGCGCGAGTGGTACCTCGGCCCCCACGCCGCGGTTCTCTTCGACTCGAACGGCAACGCGGGCCCGACCGTCTGGTGGGATGGACGCGTCGTCGGCGGCTGGTCGCAGCGACGTGACGGTGAGATCGTCTTCGAGCTACTGGAGGACGTGGGCCGGGACGCAGTCGCGGCCGTCGAGGCGGAGGCGGCCAGGCTGCGGGAATGGCTCGGTGAGGCGCGCTTCTCACCCGGCTTCCTGCCGCTGTTCCAGCGCGGGCTCGCCCGCTAGCCGAGGATCGCAGGCTCGAAGTCGAGCGCGGCATCTACCGACGGGCCGTTGCGACCGCGACGGCGGGCGCCTTCAGGGGTCTGCCCCGCCGCAGGCGCGGATCAAGCCGCAGGATTCGGCGTCAGCCGAATCCTGCTTGGCGAACAAAGATCAGCCCAGGAAAATCTCCTTGGCGATCACGAGGCGCTGGATCTGCGAGGTGCCTTCGTAGATCTGGAAGAGCTTCGCGTCGCGCATGAGCTTCTCGACCGGGTACTCCTTCATGTAGCCGTAGCCGCCGAAGACCTGCACCGCATCGGTCGTCACCTTCATCGCCGTGTCGGCGGCGAAGCGCTTCGCGAACGACGAGTACTTCGTCGCCTTTCGGCCCCACCCCTGGTCGATCATCCAGGCGGCCTGCCAGGTGAGAAGGCGCGCGGCCTCGATCTCGGTCGCCATGTCGGCGACGAGGAACGAGACTCCCTGGTGCATCGCGATCGGCATCCCGAACTGGACGCGCTCCTTCGCGTACTCGACCGCCAGCTCGTACGCCGCCTGCGCGACGCCGACCGCACCGACGGCCGTGCCCGGACGCGTGAAGTCGAGCGTCTGCATCGCGATCTTGAAGCCGTCGCCCTCGCCGCCGAGCCGATTGGCCTCGGGCACGACGACGTCCTGGAACGCGACCGCGGAGGTGTCCGTGGCGCGTTGCCCCATCTTGTCGAGGTGCTTCTCGATCGTGACGCCCCCGGCGTCCATCGGGATCACGAACGCGGAGAGACCCTTGTGGCCCTTCGACTTGTCGGTCGAGGCGAAGCAGACGATCCACGAGGCTCGACCGGCGTTCGTGATGAACATCTTCGAGCCGTTGACGACGTACTCCTCGCCGCGGCGAACCGCCGTCGTTTGGATACCGGAGACGTCCGACCCCGCCCCGGGCTCGCTGAGACCGAAGCAGCCGAGGATGGGCTCCGCAACGAGCGGTGCGAGCCACTCCTCTTTCTGCTCATCGGTGCCGGCGATCAGGATCGGGCCGGCGGCGAGCCCGTTCGAGCCGATCGAGGTGCCGATCCCCGAGCAGCCCCAGTTGAGCTCCTCGCCGACGAGCATCCCGTCGAACGACGAGAGCTCAGGCCCGCCGAGCGACTCGGGCAGATGGAGGTTCATGAGACCGACCTCGTGGGCCTTCGCGACGATGTCCGCCGGATGCGTCTGGTGCTCGTCGTGCTCGGCGGCCTTCGGGCGGATCTCCTTCTCCGCGAAGTCGCGGGCAAGGGCGCGGAGCTCCTTCTGCTCGTCGGTCAGTGCGAACGAGACGCCGTTCGCAGCCCTCGTCTCCATCGTCGCCATCGCCGGCTCCCGAATTCGATTGACTAGTCAGTCAATACTGTAGCCCGACCCCCGCGCCGCGGCCAGAGCTCGCACGGCAGGCTGTGTGACAATCCAGGAGCGTTCGGAGGACGCTCGCCGCCCTCCCCGCTCCCCCGCCTACAATCCGATGACCCCGCCCGGGGCAACTCGACCACACGGAGAGCTCAGTGGCCACGACGACCGCCCAACCGACCGCGCTCGACCCGCTCGACTTCCTGGCCCTCGACGCGCTGCTCGACGACGAGGAGCGGGCGATCCGCGACACGGTCAGGCAGTTCGTCCGCGACCGCGTCCTGCCCGACGTCGGAGACTGGTTCGAGCAGGGGATCCTGCCGCGCGAGATCGTGCAGGAGCTCGCGGAGCTCGGGCTCTTCGGGATGCACCTCGACGGCTACGGGCTGCCCGGCGCGAGCGCGGTCGCCTACGGGCTCGCCTGCCTGGAGCTCGAGGCAGGCGACTCCGGCGTCCGCAGCGCGGTGTCCGTGCAGGGCTCGCTCGCGATGTTCGCGATCTGGCGCTTCGGCTCCGAAGAGCAGAAGGAGCGCTGGCTGCCGGCGATGCATCGCGGCGAGGTGATCGGCTGCTTCGGCCTGACAGAGCCCGACGCCGGGTCCGACCCGGGGGCGATGCGAACCCATGCGAAGCGCGCCGGCTCGGACTGGATCCTGAATGGCGCGAAGATGTGGATCACGAACGGCTCGATCGCCGACGTGGCGGTCGTCTGGGCTCGAACCGACGACGGCGAGATCCGCGGCTTCCTCGTCGAGCAGGGGACGCCCGGCTTCACCGCTCCCGAGATCCACAAGAAGATCTCCCTGCGCGCGTCGGTCACGTCGGAGCTCGTCCTACAGGACGTTCGCGTCCGGGCCGACGCGATGTTTCCCGAGGTCTCGACGCTGCGTGGTCCGCTCTCGTGCCTCAACGAGGCGCGCTACGGGATCGTGTGGGGTGCGGTCGGCGCGGCGAGAGCGTGCTTCGAGGAGGCGCTCTCCTACGCGAAGGAGCGCATCGTCTTCGGCAAGCCCATCTCGGCCTACCAGCTGACGCAGCAGAAGCTCGCCGAGATGGCGCTCGAGGTGAACCGCGGGTTGCTCGTCGCCCTCCACGTTGGTCGCATGAAGGATCAGGGCACCCTCAGGCCCGAGCACGTGAGTCTCGGGAAGATGGGGAACGTGCGAGGGGCGCTCGAGGTGTGCCGCTCCGCGCGGACGATCCTCGGTGGCAACGGGATCACGCTCGAGTACCCCGTGATCCGCCACATGTTGAACCTGGAGTCCGTCCTTACGTACGAGGGGACGCACGAGGTGCACACGCTCGTCGTCGGCCAGGCGCTGACCGGCGAGAACGCCTTCGGGCGCGATTAGTGCGTCGTCTCCTAACGTCTCGCCGCAAACCGGTGTGGGTGCCGGACCTGTCCGGCACCTGGTGCCGCCGGAATCGCAACGTTCCACCGGGGCAGTTTCCGGTGGAACGCTGCGAGACGCGGCACTAGTCCACGCGCTCCGACAGGTCCTGCCAGTACTCGACCCCGGGCACCGGCCGGTCGAAGCCGACGGCTTCATATGCGCGCCGGGCCGGAATGTGAGCGTCGTCGAGGCCTTCGGGATGCCGGGCGTAGATCTCTGTTCTGGCGGGTTTTCCGCTCCTCCCAGGTGAGCTCCGGATCGTGCCTGACCGCCGCGTAGCACTCCTCGCCCAGCATCGACACGTAGCTCTCGAGGATCGGCGATAGCAGGCGATCGTGAGTTCGTCGATCGCCGGCAGGTCGATGTCGAGCCGCCGTGCGCAGCACGCAGCCGTCCCGCTCCGCGAGCACCTCGGCGCCCGGGGGAAAGGCGTCATGCTTCGAGCCTAGGGCCTACGCGTGAGTCCCTTCGTGGTGGTCGCAAGCCCTGCGAGCCGAGCACGAGCGTGTCACGCCGTGCTTCGCCTGGGTCAGACGGCGGTCGCGGCCCGCTCGAGGCCGCCGCAGACGAGATCGACGATCGTCCGCTCGGCACGGGCGACCTCCTCGTCGCCGTCCGGTAGCCGGCCCATGACCCAGCCGGTGAGGATCTCCTCGAGCCCTCCGTAGACGACCCAGCTCGCGAGGCGCGCGTCCAGGTCTGCGCGGAAGACACCTATCGCCTGCACTTCCTCGATCACCCGCTTGATTATCTCGAACCCCCGTCCGATGTCGTCGACCTGCGTCTCGAGC
>JACDBY010000100.1 GCA_013694685.1 Actinomycetota bacterium | reverse complement strand
CCTCTCATCCGTCCCTCTATCGTCGTCAGCGTCTCCGGCGGGAGCGATCGCGAGGAGCTCGTGCGGGTCACGAGGGGATAGCCGTCGTTCCGATCGGACGCGTCGTGGCAGGATCGGCCCATGGCTTCGGGCGCGGACATCGTCCAGAGCGTCGGCGACGGAGTGCGGGTCGCCCGCGAGCCGCTCCTCGTCCTCGACCGGCTCGAGGCGTTCCTGGACGACCACGGGCTCGGGACCGGGCCGGTTCGCGCCGAGCGCATCGGCGCCGGGGGCGGCTCGAACTTCTCGTTCCGGCTCGAGCGCGGTGACGACCGCTACGTCCTACGCCGACCCCCGCGGCCGCCGCTGCCACCCTCGGCCCACGACATGGTGCGCGAGGCGCGGCTGCAGCTCGCGCTCGCGCCGCACGGGATCCGGCTGCCGCCGATCCTCGCGGTCTGCGACGACGCGAGCATCCTCGGTGTGCCGTTCTACGTCATGGCGTATCTCGATGGGTATGTGGTCACGGACGAGCTCCCGGCCGGTCTCGATGACCCGGCCGCGCGGCGACGACTCGGCGAGGAGCTCGTCGACGCTCTCGTCGAGATCCACGCGGCAGACGTCCGCGCGCCCGAGCTCGCGGCCTTTGCACGGCCGGGGAGCTACCTCGAGCGTCAGATCCGCCGCTTCGCGCAGCTCTGGGGGATGAACGCCACGCGGTCGCTGCCCGTCGTCGACGAGGTAGGGGAGCGTCTCGCGGCGAGCGTGCCCGAGGCGCTTCCCACGACCGTCGTCCACGGCGACTACCGGCTCGGGAACCTGATGGTCGAGCGTGACCGGCCCGACCGCGTGCAGGCGGTCCTCGACTGGGAGATGGGCGCGCTCGGCGATCCGCGGGCCGATCTCGGGTACCTGCTTGCGACGTACGCCGAGCCGGGCGGCGAGCCGAGCCCGCTCGGCGTCTCGCAGGCCACCGCGCAGGAGGGCTTTCCGACCAAGCCCGAGCTCGTCGAGCGCTATGTCGAGCGGAGCGGTCGTGCGATCGGGGCGCTCGGGTGGTTCGAGGCGCTCGCGCTCTGGAAGGCAGCCGTCTTCTGCGAGGCGATCTACGGTCGCTACACGCGCGGCGAGCTCGGTGCCGAGGACAGCAGCGCCGCCGCGTTCGAGCACGCTGTGCCGCACATGGCGGAGAGCGCAGCGGCCTGCCTGGACGAGTTTCGAGAAACGTAATCGGCAAGCCGGCCAGTCACGGCTACGGTCGATCGGAGGATGAGGCGTGCGAGCGCCGTGATCACCGCAGTCCTCGTCTCGGCGACTGTCGGCTGTGGGGGCGACAACAGCCGGGGCGACGAGCCCGGATCTGCGTCCGGGCGGGAGGCATACGCCTTTCCCGCATCTCCTGACGCGAGCGACCGGCCGGTGCCGCCGGAGGTCACCGCGGCCGTCTCGCTGCTCGTGCGCTCCGCCGTCGCGAACGCGATCGACGGCGCTGCGCTCGACCAGGTCGCCCGCTCCGGCGATCCTCGCCTCGCCTGGCTGCTCTCGGATCTCCTCCGCTTCTACCAGGGGAGCTCCGACGACGACGGTCTCGTGGACGCGTTCAACCGGCTCACGGGTGTCGACGTTCGCGACGATCCTCTCTTCGGCGACAATTCCTGGCGGACGGTTACCGACCATCTGATCGCCTGGGATCTGCCCGCGCCGCCCCGCTACCGTGAGCTGAAGGCTGGGCTCTTCCTTGCGATCGAGCCGAGATGGGCGCCGTTCTTCGCCGATCGAGACTCCAGGATCGACTGGCGCCTCGTCTCCTGGGGCGGCGTGCTCCTCGATCACCGACCGCTCGGTGACCCGAGCCTCTGCCCCCTCGGGTGCATACCCGCGCTCGACGACCCGAAGCTGACCCCGGCGAGCGACGGCGGTTGGTACCCCGAAGACCGCCTCGTCTTCGGCGTGGTCGTTAAAGGCGACGCGGTCGCGTTTCCCAAGAACATGATGGAGGTGCACGAGATGGTGAACATCTCGATCGGCGGGACGCGGCTCGGCATCCCCTACTGCACCCTCTGCGGCTCGGCGCAGGCATTCGTGCTCGACCAGCTTCCGAGCGGAGTCGCCCCGCCTGTGCTGCGAACCTCCGGTCTTCTCTCGCGCTCCAACAAGGTGATGTTCGACCGGACGAGCAACTCCGTCCTCGACACCTTCACCGGTCGTGCCCTTTCGGGGCCGCTCCAGGACGCGAACGTCACCCTCGAGCAGGTGAGCGTCGTCTCGAGCACGTGGGGCGAGTGGAAGCGCGCTCACCCACGCACGCGGATCGTCGCGCGCGACGGCGGGCTTGGGCGCTCGTATCCCGCCGACCCGCTCGGCGGTCGCGACGATCGCGGCCCGATCTTCCCGGTGGGCGACGTCGACCGGCGCCTTCCCGTGCAGGAGCAGGTCGTCGGCGTGATCGACTCCGATGGGACACCCGTCGCGTTCGCGGTCGAGCAGGCGAAGGCGGTACTCGCCGCGGGGGGCGAAGTCGCTGCGGCAGGTGTCGAGCTCGTCCGAGACGGTGGCGGTCTGCGTGCCCGGTCACGTGGTGGCGACGAGCTCGCCTCGCACCAGGCGTTCTGGTTCGCGTGGAGCCAGTTCCACCCGGAAACGGAGCTCTGGGACGGAGACTGAGGCGCAGTCCGCCACCTACCCCAGGGCGTGGCGTCAGCCGCGCCCCTGACGCCTGACTGACGCGTTACCGTGGAGTTCGTGACCGAGCACCAGCGGCCTCTCTCGTCCGTGCGTCCGGGATTCGCCCGCGCGGACTGGAACGAGCGCTACGCCGGGAAGGAGCTCCTCTGGAGCGCTGAGCCGAACAAGCTCTTTGCGGTGGAGGTGGCGGAGCTCGAGCAGGGACGCGCCCTCGACCTCGCCTGCGGCGAGGGTCGGAATGCGGTCTGGCTCGCAGAGCAGGGGTGGCTCGTGACGGGCGTCGACTTCTCGGAGGTCGCGCTTGCGAAAGCATCCGAGCTGGCGACCCGGCGCGGCGCCGAGGTCCACTGGGTGCAGGCAGACGTCGTCGGGTACGAGCCGGAGCCCGGAGGCTTCGATCTCGTCGCCGTGCTCTATCTGCAGCTCCCGCATGGAGAGCTCGACATCGCGCTGCGCGCTGCCGCAGCCGCAGTCGCGCCGGGTGGGGCGCTCGTCGTCCTCGGGCACGACTCGACGAATCTCACGGACGGCTACGGCGGGCCGAAGGACCCGGCGGTGCTCTTTACCCCCGAGGACGTCGTTGCGTCGCTCGAGGGGCTTGTCGTCGAGCGCGCCGAGAAGGTGCGCCGCACCGTTTCGCTCGCGGACGGCGAGGCGGTCGCGATTGACGCCTTCGTCCGTGCCCGCAGGCCGGACAGCACGTAGCCGACGCTCGGCGAGAGCAATGACCCTCTTGCCGAAGAGACTGGATCGACCATCAGTGTGCCGCGGCGGAGCCTTGCTACTGCAAGGGCGCGGCTGAAGTCACGCCCCGGGCGTCCTGGCCCGGGCGCGCTCACGCCGCGGCCGAAGGGGCGTGAATTCCGCCGCGCCTCGGGTCATTGCCTGCGCCGCGGTCACACGTTCGACCCAACCCATCGGATTCCACCGTCTACGCTCGGACGGTGCTCGGTCGCCTGCTCAGCGCCGTAGCGCTTGCCGCACTCGCCCGCGGCGCCTACGACCAGCTCGTCCGCGGCGGGCTCACCGTCGATCTCGACCTCGGTCGCTCTCTCCGACCGCTCGGCCCATTCGTCGTTCCGATCGCGGCGCCGCGCGAGACCGTGTTCGAGGTCGTCGCTGCGCCGTACCTCGGCCGCACGACGCGCGCGCTCGCCGAGAAGCTGCGCGTCCTCGAGCGCGGCGAGGACATGGTGCTCGCCGCGCACTTCACGAAGGTCGGCAAGCGGGTGGCGACGACGGTCGAGACCGTGCGCTTCGAGCGTCCCGAGCGTATCCACTTCCGGCTCGTCCGCGGTCCTGTGCCGCACGTCGTCGAGCAGTTCGCCTTCGAGGAGACGCGCGAGGG
The DNA here is from genome assembly GCA_013694685.1 of Actinomycetota bacterium. Classification (GTDB taxonomy): domain Bacteria; phylum Actinomycetota; class Thermoleophilia; order Gaiellales; family Gaiellaceae; genus Gaiella. Next base: position 622 of record JACDBY010000100.1, on the reverse strand, counting down.
CACGGAGCTGACCTACACCGGCGAGCTCGGCACCGACCTCTGGGTCGTCGGCCGCGCCTGGGGCGATCAGGTCGCGCGCCGCTGGGAAGCCGCCGTGCGCAAGTCGCTCGAGGCCGTTCGGGTCGAGGCCGAGCGGCAAGCATCCCGCTCGGGGTCTGTCCCCGGAGGGGAGTGACCCCTGTGCGAGGGACGGTCTCGTGGAGCTCGGCGTGGTGTGTCGCGCGGGGGAAAGGCCCCTGCGGGGCGGGTTCCCGAGACTCAAACGCCTGCGCCGACGGTGACGCCCGGTCGCAGTGACTCGCTCGTCGCGGGGTCGAAGAAGTGGAGCCGGGTCGGGTCGACGGCCAGTGTGAGCCGCTGCCCCGGGCGGATCGTTGCGTCTTCGCTGACCTCGGCGGTAAAGAGTGCTCTGCGGTCGGTGGCGATGAGGGTTGCGCGTTCGTTGTCGTCGGAGGCGGCGCGTACGGCTTCGACGTCGACGGGTGGTGCGTCGATCGTGAAGAGGACGTGGGTTGCCGACCCGAGCTCCTCGACGACGGTTGCCTCGACCTCGATCGTGGGCAGCGGTTCGCGACCTGGGCGGGCTCGTGGAGGTCCGGGGTCGGATCCCGAGGATCACGGG
>JACDBY010000068.1 GCA_013694685.1 Actinomycetota bacterium | reverse complement strand
GTGCGAACCGCACCGGCTTCCACCTCCGTGGCGTCCGGCAGGGACGCGACTTCGAGGCGCAGATCGCGGACATCCGCCTCTCGCGCGCGGGTGACAGCTGTCCGCGCTGCGGCGGCGCGCTGCGCTTCCAGACTGCAATCGAGGTCGGTCACATCTTCAAGCTCGGGACGCACTACTCCGTTCCCCTCGACGCACTGTTCCTCGACGAGCAGTCGGTCGAGCAGCCGATCGTGATGGGGAGCTACGGCATCGGGCCCGGTCGGGTGCTGGCGGCGCTCGTCGAGCAGCGTCATGACGAGCGCGGCATCGTCTGGCCCCGGCCGGTCGCGCCGTACGATGTGCATGTGCTCGCGCTCGCGGGCGGCTCGGAGGAGATCGCGGGTCTCGCCTCGTCGCTCGCCGAGGAGCTGGCCGCTGCCGGACACGACGTGCTGCTCGACGACCGCGACCAGCGGCCCGGCGAGAAGTTCGCCGACGCCGACCTGCTGGGATGCCCGGCGCGAGTCACGGTGGGGAGGAAGACCCTCGAGGACGGGGCCGTCGACGTGCGTCGCCGCGCCGAGGCGACCGACACGCGCGTCCCGTGCGCGTCTGTGATTGACTGGGCCCGGCAAGCTTGATGGCAGCAAAGACGCGCATTTACTCGAAGGAGCCGCTCGGCCCCGCGATCGAGCGGTTGATGGCCGAGACGGGAATCACCTACCGCGCTCTCGCCGAGAAGACTGGCCTCTCGGCCGGCTATCTGAACCACATCGTCCACGGCAACCGGCGGGTGCCATCGACTGACGTGATCGGCAGGATCGGCAAAGCCCTCGGCGTCAAGCCCGATCACTTCCGCGAGGTACGGGTGCGAATCATCATCGACAAGCTCGAGGAGACCCCTGCGCTCGTCGACCGGCTCTACAAGCGCCTTTCCTGACGGGCCGGAGGCACGCGCTAGAATCGGCGTCGCGGGGAGTAGCGCAGCCTGGTTAGCGCGTCCGGCTGGGGGCCGGGAGGTCGCGAGTTCGAATCTCGCCTCCCCGATTTTCAGCGGCTCGCGCCAGGATGGCGAGCGGACGGGCCGAACGTGACGCTATGGGCTCTCTGCCGCTGACCACCGAGCAGATCAGGGTGCGCCGCGCGGAGCGGCGAGCCCAGGTGCGGCGCCGTCGGGCGACCGTGCTCGTCGTCGCGGCCGGTCTCGTCGCGCTCGGCGTCGGGATCCTCGCCGGTCGTGGGGAGACCGGCGGCACGAACCGCGTGCAGACGCCGACCGCCGAGTCCACTCGCAGTCAGCCGGCCCGGACGACCGTCTCAGCGCCGCAGAGCCGCCTCGGCAACGGCAAGCCGGTGACACTGGCGTTCGGCGGCGACATCCACTTCGAGACCCCGATCCGCGAGCGGCTCGCCGCCGATCCCGCGAGCGTCCTCGTATCCATCGCGCCCGTGTTGCGGCGCGCGGACGTCGCCGTCGTCAACCTCGAGACCGCGGTCACCGACCGGAGCAGCCGGGTCGCGAAGGAGTACACGTTCCGCGCACCCGCCAGCGCCTTCGAGGCGCTGAAGGCGGGTGGGGTCGACGTCGCAAGCGTCGCCAACAACCATGGGATGGACTTTGGGGTGAGCGGTCTCCGCGACACGCTCGCGGCAGCGAACAGAGCGAACGTACGCGTGATCGGGGCGGGGAACGACGACCGGCAGGCCTACGCCCCGTATCGGGTGACGATCGACGGGCAGCGGCTCGCGATCATCGGTGCGACCCAGGTGCTCGACGATCACCTGATCGACGCGTGGAGCGCAAGTCCCGGTGACCCGGGGCTCGCGTCGGCCAAGAACGTGACGAGGCTCGTTCGAGCGGTGAGGGACGCGCGCGCGACGAGCGACACCGTCGTCGTCTTCCTCCACTGGGGCGCCGAGCTCGAGACGTGTCCGACTCCCCGCCAGCGGAGGCTCGCCCGCACCCTGGCGTCTGCCGGGGCCGACGTGATCGTCGGCGCGCATGCCCACGTGCTCCTCGGGGCGGGCCGGCTCGGGAGCGCGTTTGTCGCCTACGGCCTCGGCAACCTCGTCTTCTACGCGTCTCGCGAGGCAACCTCGCAGACCGGCGTGCTGGAGGTGACGGTGACCGGCCGCAGAGTCGACGGCTACCGGTTCGTGCCCGCCCGGATCTCGGGTGGGCTCCCGTATCCCCTGGCGGGGAGCGAGCGAACCAGCGCAATCGCCGACTGGCGCGCCCTTCGGCGGTGCACCGGGCTCCGGCCGTAGCCGTCTCTCGACCGGCAGTGCCCTTTCACTTCGCCGACCTGCCGAGTACGATCCGGCCGTTCGATGCGGTGGGCGGCGATCACGGCGGCGATGCTCTGCATCCTCCTCACGGCGGATGGAGGTCTCGGCGCGCGCCCGCAGACGGTTGCTCCAGACGCGCGGGTCGGCATCTTCTACTACGCGTGGTACGGCACGCCGAACGTGGACGGCACCTGGCTGCACTGGGGTCAAGGCGAGCACGCGCCTCCGGCTAGCATCGGCTCGCGCTTCTACCCCGCCCGCGGCGTCTACTCCTCCGGGGACAGGGCGGTCGTCCGGGCGCAGATGCGCGAGATCGCAGACATGCGCGTTGACACCGTGATCGTCTCGTGGTGGGGACCGGGCTCGGTCGAGGATGCGAGGCTGCGACCGGTGGCCGCGGCGGCGTCGGCAGTCGGTCTCGACGTCGCACTGCACGTCGAGCCGTGGGACCGCCGCACACCCGCGAGTGTCGTCGAGGCGCTCGAGAACGTGCGGGATCTCGGGATCGACGACGTCTACGTGTACGACTCGGGACGCGACGGGGACGAGGACTGGCGCGCCGCTCTCGAGAATCTCGACGACCTCCGCGTGTTCGCGCACACGTCCCTCCCGGGAAAGGCTCTCAGGGGAGGCTTCGACGGGCTCTACACCTACGACGTCCTCGTGCACAACGGCAACGGGTTCGCGCGGATGTGTGCGAGCGCACAGCGTCTCGGCCTCGCGTGCGCGCCGTCCGTCGGACCCGGCTTCGACGCGACCCGCGCCACCGCGGACCTCCGCGTGCAGCAACGGAAGGACGGCCGGCGCTACGACCACATGTGGGACGCGGCGGTGCGCGCGCGCCCCGACGTGGTCACGATCACGAGCTACAACGAGTGGCACGAGGGAACCCAGATCGAGCCGGTGCGGGCTGTCCCAGGCCCGTATGCGACCTACGACGGTGCCTGGGGCAGGCGGGGTCTGCGCGCCCAGCGCGCGTACCTCGACCGCACCGCGTACTGGATCGAGCGCCTCCACGCCTATCGATAGACGCGCGGGTGTGGGTACCGGACCCGTCCGCTGCTAGTAGAGCGCGGCTGCGAGCCGGCGGCGATAGCCGGGCACGAGCGGATCGTCGTGGCCGAGACGCTCGAACAGCGCGACCGCGACCTCGCGAAGCCGCTCGCGCTCGTCGGCGTCCGCCGCGGGCACGGCTTCGACGATCAGATCGAGCGCGTGCTCGGGATCGCCGGCGTCGAGCGCGGCCACGACCTCGGGGAGCTCCCCGGTCGCGCGGAGCTCCTCGACGAGCGTGTCTGCTCGCGGGGGCGCCAAGAGCTCGTCGAGGAAGGCCTCGACCGTGGTTCGGGATTGCGCTCCGACGAACTCCTTCACGACCTTGCCGTTGCGGAACGCCTTGACGGCGGGGATTCCGCTGACGCCGAACTGGGTGGCGAGCCCGGTCTCGGCGTCGACATCGACCTTCGCGAGCTCGATCGCGCCCGACCGTGACTCGATCTCGCTCTCGAGCACAGGACCGAGCGCGAGACATGGCCCGCACCAGCTCGCCCAGAAGTCGACGACGACCGGAACTTCGTGCGAGCGCTCGAGCACGGTCTGGTCGAAGGTCTGGTCGGTGACATCCACTGCCGTCCAGGCTACCGGCGGCGGGTCACGACGCCGTCAGGGCGCGACGACAACGTCCGCACCGCAGCCCGCGACGAGCGCGCCGAGGAGATGCTCGTCCGCGACACCGGTGAGCGAGCGGTGGTCGAGGTCGATCGAGAGCTCGGGCCACGACTCGAGGCCGAGCGCACGGGCGCCGTTTCGTCCGCCGATCTGCCACAGCTCCTCCGTCCCGAAGACGCCGCGTCTGCCGTCCTGCCGCCGTGCGATGCCCTCGAGCTGCCGCAGCTCCTCGAACGGATCGATCCTCGCATTCGAGTCCGAGCCGATGCAGAGCGGGATGCCGCGGTGGTGGATCCGCACCGCCGGCACGAAGCCGTCGCCGAGGTCGGCCTCGGTCGTCGGGCAGACGCAGATCGTCGAGCCTGTCTCGCGGAGGAGGTCGAGCTCGGCTCCGTTCGCGTGCGTCGCGTGGACGACGGTGGCGTGCTCACCGAGGCATCCGCAGTCGGCGAGGAGCTCGATCGGACGACGACGGTGCTCGGCGAGGCATTCCTCGATCTCGCGCGGCTGCTCGTCGGCGTGGACGTGGAGGACGAGCTTCTCGCGCTCGGCGTACCGGCCGAGCTCCTCGAGCCAGTCCCGTGGACACGCCCGGACGGAGTGGGGGGCGACACCGACCGATACGCCGGCCGCCCTGAGGTTTTCGAGCTCCGCGAGGTAGTCGACGACGGACGGCTGGCGCATCCGCTCAAGTCCCCCTCGGGCGTAGGCGACGTAGAGACAGACGAACCCGAGCCCGGCGTCCGCGGCGGCACGGGCAGCGGCGAGCGCGGTCTCAGGCCCCAGGTAGTGGAACTCGCCGACGGCCGTGTACCCGGCCGCTCGCAGCTCGCGATACGTCTCTCCGTAGATCTCGGCCACGCTCGCCGGTGTTTGTCGCTCCGCCTCGGCGAGCATCGTCTCGCGCCACGACCAGAAGTCGCTGCCTGCGGCCCGACCGCGGAGCGCCCGCTGGAAGGCGTGGCTGTGCGCGTTGACAAAGCCGGGGAGCGCGATCGTTCGCGACACGGGCGCCGACTCTAATCTACGAGCGGATGAGCTCGACCGTCTCGACGCCGCTGCGCCAGCTCCCGAACGCGCTGACCATCCTCCGGTTCGCCGCGATCCCGGTGTTCGTGGTGCTCCTGCTCGAGGAGCGCGAGGGCCCGAGCTGGCCGGCCGGGGTGGTCTTCGCCGCCGCCGCGATCACGGATCAGGTCGACGGATGGCTCGCGCGACGCTGGCGCGTCGAGTCGGCGTTCGGAAAGGTCGCCGATCCACTCGCGGATCGTCTGATGATCGACGTCGCGGTGCTCCTCCTCGTCGCGCTCGACCGGCTTCCGTGGATCGCGCTCGTGATCCTGGCGCGCGATCTCCTGCTCATGTGGGGCTACCGGTATCTCGCGCCGCGCGGCTACGAGCTCGAGGTGTCGCGTCTCGGGAAGATCGCCACCTGGGGGCTCTACGCCTCACTCGGCTTCGTGCTCGTCACCGAGCAGGGGACCTGGTGGCCGCTCGCGTGGTTCTGGGCGAGCCTCGCGCTCGCGGTCGTCGCGGCCGGGCAGTACGTCGGGAAGGCCCTCCGGGAGACGCGCACGTGAAGGCGGTCGTCATGGCGGGAGGCGAGGGGACGCGCTTGCGCCCGCTCACGTCGAACCAGCCGAAGCCGATGGTGCCGATCGTCGGCAAGCCGTGCATGGAGCACATCCTCGATCTCCTCCGCCGGCACGAGTTGCACGAGGTCGTCGTCACCCTCGCGTTTATGCCGCAGGCCATCCGGACGTACTTCGGCGACGGTGAGTCGCTCAGGCTCGACATCGATTACTCCGTCGAGGAGCAGCCCCTCGGCACCGCAGGCTCCGTGCGGCTCGCACAGGAGCGCCTCGACGAGACGTTCCTCGTCATCTCCGGGGACGCGGTCTGCGACATCGACCTGACCGCGCTCGTCGCGGCGCACCGGGCGAAGGGCGCGGCCGTGACGATCGGGCTCAAGTCTGTCGACAACCCGCTCGAGTTCGGAATCGTCGTCACCGACGAGGACGGCCGGGTCGAGCGCTTCCTCGAGAAGCCGTCGTGGGGCCAGGTCTTCTCGGACACGATCAACACCGGCATCTACGTCCTCGAGCCGGAGGTGCTGCGACACATTCCCGACGGTCGGCCGTACGACTTCTCGAAGGAGCTCTTTCCGCTGCTGCTCGAGATGGGCCGACCGCTGTACGGACACGTCCTCGACGGGTACTGGCAGGACATCGGCAACCTCGATCAGTTCCGGCAGGCGAACTTCGACGCCCTGGACGGCCTCGTGCAGCTCGACGTCCCCGGGCTGCGGCTGCGCGGCAACGTCTGGGTGAGCGAGGAGGTCGACATCGATGAGGTGGAACCGGTTGCCGGGCCGGCCTTCATCGGCGCGAACTGTCGGATCGCCGACGGTGCTTCGATCGAGCCTTATTCGGTCCTTTCCCAGGGCGTCATCGTCCGAGAGGGGGCTCGGGTCGGGCGAAGCGTGATCGACGCGGGCACGTATCTGGGGAGAAGCGTCGTCGTCGAGGGCGCAATCATCGGGCGCGGCTGCGATCTGCGCGACCACGTCCGCGTCCACGAGGGCGTCGCGATCGGAGATCAGGTGACGATCGGCCCCGAGGCGAGCCTCTATCCCGGCGTCCGCGTCTATCCGTTCAAGGAGATCGAGACGGGCGCCCAGATCCACGAGAGCGTCGTGTGGGAGACGCGAGCGGCGAGCTCGCCCTTCGGCAGGGACGGCGCGACGGGCCTCGTCAACGTCGACCTGACTCCCGAGACCGCCGTCCGCCTCGCGGCCGCGCTCGGCACGGCACTCCGCCGTGGCGACCGCGTCGTCGCGAGCCGCGACTCGGCGGATGCCTGCCGGATGATCCAACGCGCGATCATCGCGGGCCTCACGTCCACAGGCGTTCACGTGGCCGATCTGCGGATCTCGCCGGCCGCCGTCACCCGGCACGTGCTCAAGACCCAGGGGTTGCAGGCGGGAGTCCATGTCGGCCGCTCGAGCGGCGATCCCGAGGTGATCCAGGTGCGCGTCTTCGAATGGCCGGGCAACCAGATGACCGGGCCGCTGCAAAAGGAGGTCGAGAAGCACTTCGGACGCAGGGAGCTGCGTCGGGCGACATTCGCTGAGGTGGGGGAGACGACCTACCCCGCGAGAGTGCGCGAGAGCTACGCACAGGATCTCGTCGACTCCGTGGACGTGGAATCGATCCGGGCGCGCCGTTTCCGGGTCGCGATCGACTACGGACACTCGCCTGCGGCGTTCACGCTGCCGCTCGTCCTCGGTCCGCTCGGCGTCGAGGCGATCGGTGCGCGAGGGACGTACGCCGAGGGTGACGTCGCCGAGCTCGAGCCGCTCCACGCGAGTCGCATCGTGACGGGTGTCCGCGCCGACCTCGGAGTCGTCCTCGACCGGGCGGCCGAGCGTCTGCTCGTCGTGGACGAGCGCGGCGCGGCGGTTCCGGCGGATCTCAGCCTCCTCCTCGTCGTGCGCCTGCTCGCTCTCGCGGGCCGTACGGGGCGCATCGCGGTTCCCGTCACCGCGACCGACCGGGTCGACGAGCTCGTCGAAGGCACAAAGCTCACGGTGACCCGCACCGTCCACTCGGTCAGCGAGCTCACCCGGGCCGCAACCGACGAGGGTGTCGTGCTCGCTGCGGCGCCGACCGGCGGGTTCGTCTTTCCCGACGTCGTGCCGGGCTACGACGCGGCGACCGCGCTCTGCAAGCTGCTCGAGCTCCTGGCGCTCCAGGACCGTCCCGTGTCCGAGCTCGTCGCCGAGCTCCCGCGGCCGACGCTCGTCCACCGCGCGCTCCCGTGCCCGTGGGGCCGGAAAGGGATCGTCATGCGGGTCCTCAACGAGCAGCTCGCCTCCCGTCGGCTCGACCTCCGGGACGGCGTGAAGGCATACGACGAGCGGGGCTGGGTGCAGGTGCTGCCCGATCCCGACGAGCCGCTCGTCCACCTGTACGCGGAGGGCTCGACGTCCGAGGTCACCACCGAGCTCGCCACCGAGCTCGTCGGGCTGGTCGAGGGGATCGTGCAGGGAGACGGCGTCGCAGAGCGAACAGTCGAGCAAGCCTCAAGCTCAGGTTGACCCCTCGGCTCGTGGCCTGATTCAATCCGACACCGGGACCGACAATGCCAATGGATGCGCTGCCAGCACTGGACACCCTGTCCGACGAGGACCTCGAGACGCTGCTCCAAGAGACCGAGGACGCCGAGGAGCAGATCTCGGGCCGTCGACGCCAGCTCCACGACCAGATCGACGCCCTCCGCAGCGAGCGGGTCGAGCGTCTCCGTGGACAGGTGGAGGCCGGGACCCTCGACATCGCAGTGCCCGACCAGGCGTCGCTCGACCGGCCGATCTTCCACGGGACGGGCGATCTGCCGGACGAGGGGCCGGAGCACCAGGCTCCCGAGCCCGGAGAGCTCTCCGACGACGATCTCCGGGCGACTATCGTGGCTCTCGAGCGCGAGGAGGACGACATCTCGCTGCGGCGCCGCATGCTTCACGGGCGGATCGACATCCTGCGGGCGGAGCGAGAGCGACGACGGCGCGGCCTGCACGTCGATCCGGGCGACCTCGGCCCGATTCTCGGCGGCTCCACCGGATGAGCTACGTCTACTGCCCCGAGTGCGGCTTCCAGAATCCCGAAGCGGCGAGCTACTGCGCCCGCTGCGGGTCGTACCTGCGGCGGGACGACCATGGCGAGACGACCCTGAGCCTCGGGCCGGACGAGCTCGATGAGCTCGGCACCCACACGATCGAGCTCCGCGGCCCGACGCTCGTCGTCCGCGCAGGAGGCGGCCGGGCGGGGGAGACCTTCGAGGCGGCCGGGCTCCGCACGCTGATCGGGCGATCGCCGGACTGCCACGTTTTCCTCGACGACGTCACCGTCTCGCGGAAGCACGCGGAGATCGTCCGCGACGACGAGACCTACGTGATCCGTGACCTAGGCAGTCTCAACGGGACGTTCGTCAACCGCCACCGTATCGAGAGCGTCGAGCTCCAGGCCGACGACGAGGTGCAGGTCGGCAAGTACCGGATGACCTTCCTGCTCAGATGACGGCGACCGCAGAGCTCAAGGAGCGGCTGCACACGATCGGAGCCGTGTGCGAGCGCCTCCGGGTCTCGTACCCGGACATCTCGATCTCGAAGATCCGGTATCTCGAGGACCAAGGGCTGTTGCATCCCACGCGGACGCGCGGCGGCTACCGGCTCTTCTCCGAGGAGGAC
>JACDBY010000063.1 GCA_013694685.1 Actinomycetota bacterium | reverse complement strand
CGCTCGCTCGAGTCGGAGGTCGGGCTCGCGACCGGTTGGCGCGAGGTCGGCTCCCTTCGTCTTGCCTCGTCGGAGGAGCGCGTGGAGGAGATCGCCCGCCAGGCAGGCTGGGCGAAGACCTTCGGCCTCCCGCTCGAGCTGATCTCGCCGCAGGAGGCGCAGGCGCTCTTCCCGCCGATGTCGCTCGACGGCGTGCTCGGTGCTGCCTACCTGCCCACCGACGGCTACGTCGATCCGAGCCAGCTCACGCTCGCGCTCGCGGAGGGCGCTCGACGCCGAGGCGCCGAGGTCGTGACGCACACGCGGGTGACGGGGATCACCGTCGAACGCGGCCGGGTGACGGCGGTCGAGACCGAGCGCGGCTCGATCGAGACCGAGATCGTCGTCAATGCCGGCGGCATGTTCGCGAGTGAGTTGGGCTCCCTCGCCGGGGTGACCGTGCCGATCGTCCCCATGGCGCACGAGTACCTGGTGCTCGAGCCCAGCGGGCTGCCGCTCGAGATGCCGACGATGCGCGACCCGTCGCTGCTCGTCTACTTCCGCCCAGAGTCGGGCGGCCTCATCATGGGCGGGTATGAGCGTGGGTGCGCGCCGTGGGGTCTCGATGGGATCCCGTCGGACTTCAACGGCAAGCTCCTCGACGAGGACTGGCCCCGTTTCGAGGAGCTGATGGAGAACGCGGTCGTTCGCGTGCCATCGCTCGCCGAGATGGGCGTCGTGAAGCTCATCAACGGGCCCGAGGCGTTCACGCCGGACGGGGAGTTCGTGCTCGGTCCGTCCGAGGTGCACGGCTTCTGGATCGCGGCGGGGTTCTGCGCCCACGGGCTCGCAGGTGCCGGCGGCATGGGGCAGCTCGTCGCAGAGTGGATCGTCGAGGGGACGCCATCGCTCGATGTCTGGCACATGGACTCTCGTCGGTTCGGAGCCGCGTACGGCTCGCGCAGCTACACGCTCGCACGCACGAAGGAGATCTACGAGACGTATTACGACGTCCGGTACCCCGGGCACGAGCGCCTCGCCGGCCGACCTCTGCGACTCTCCCCAGCCTACGCGCGGCTCCAGGCGCTCGGCGCCGTCTTCGGGGAGAAGTCGGGTTGGGAGCGAGCAAACTGGTTCGAGCCGAACGCGGCCGCGGGAGACGAGTCGCTGCGGCCACGCGGCTGGGCCGGGAAGGTCTGGTCACCGGCGATCGGCGTCGAGCACCGGGCCTGCCGTGAGTCCGCAGCGCTGTTTGACGAGTCGTCGTTCGCGAAGCTCGACGTGACGGGCGAAGGCACCGCCGCGTTCCTCGGTCGCATCTGCGCGAATCGGGTCGACCGCGAGGTCGGGCGGGTCGTCTACACCCAGCTCCTGAACCCGCGCGGCGGGATCGAGTGCGACTTCACCGTCACCCGCCTCGCCGAGGATCGGTTCCGGATCGTTACGGGGACGGCGTTCGGCCGCCACGACGCGGCCTGGATCCGGCAGAACGCCCCCGAGGACGGCTCGGTCGAGGTCGCCGACGTGACATCCGCGTATGCGTGTCTCGGCCTGTGGGGCCCTGCGAGTCGCGAGATCGTGGCTTCCCTCACGACGACCGACCTCTCCAACCAGGCGTTCCCGTACCTCCGGGCGCAGGAGCTGGCCGTCGGTTCGGTGCCGTGCCTCGCCGTTCGCGTCACGTACGTCGGGGAGCTCGGCTGGGAGCTCTACTGTCCCGCCGAGTACGGACTTCGGCTCTGGGACGAGCTCTGGGAAGCGGGTCACGATCACGGTCTCGTCGCCGGCGGCTACCGAGCGATCGACTCGCTGCGGCTCGAGAAGGGCTACCGCGTCTGGGGAGCGGACATTTCGCCGGAGGACACGCCCTTCGAGGCGGGGCTCGGCTTCGCGGTCGACCTCGAGCACGGGGAGTTCGTCGGTCGCGAGGCAATCGAGGGTGCACGAGAGCCCGAGCGGCGCCTGCGGTGCCTCACGCTCGCCGACCCGCGGGCGGTCGCGCTCGGCTCGGAGTCCGTCCGCGTCGAAGGCGACCTGGTCGGTCGCGTCACGAGCGGCGGCTACGGCTACACGGTCGGCGCCTCGATCGCGTACGCCTATCTCCCTGCCGCGTACGAGGTCGGAACGGTGGTCGAGGTCGAGATCTTCGGCGAGTGGATCTTGGGCGTCGTCGCCGCCGAGCCGCTCTTCGACCCGAGGGGAGAGCGGATCCGTGCCTGAGCCCGACGCCCTCGCGGCTGCGGTCGCGCGCGTCTGGCCCGACGGCGTCTCCACCTGGGAGGTGCTCGGCGGCGGCATCACGAACGCGAATCTCAAGGTCACCAGGCCGGACGGGGTCGTCGTGCTGCGCATCGCGGGCCGCGAGACCGAGCTGCTCGGGATCGACCGGTCGGTCGAGCTCGTGGCGACGAGGGCTGCCGCAGCATGCGGGGTGGGGCCAGAGGTCGCGGACTTCGTCGAGCCCGAGGGCTGGCTCGTCACCGACTTCGTCGAGGGGGCTCCGCCAGCCCCCGCGCGGCTCCGCGAGCCATCGGAGCTCATACGGGTGGCTGGGATCCTTCGGCGCGTCCACGACGGACCCGCGATCCCGGGTCGCTTCGACGTGCTGGCCGTGGTCGAGGCGTACCGCGAGACCGCCGAGGCGCGCGGTGCGACGCTCCCCGCCTCGTTCGGGGAGGCGCACGAGACGGCACGTCAGATCGCGGAGCTGCGCGCCGGCGAGCCGCTCAGGCCGTGCCACAACGACCTCCTCACCGCGAACTTCGTCGACGACGGTGAACGCCTGTGGCTCGTCGACTGGGAGTACGCCGGGATGGGCGACCCGTTCTTCGACCTCGCGAACTTCGCGGCGAATCACGAGCTGGATCCCGGGCAGCGGGCGGCCCTGCTTGCGGCATATATCGGAGGGCCGGCCGACGCAGATCTCGCGCCCCTCGAGCTGATGCGGTTCATGTCGGACTTCCGCGAGGCGATGTGGGGTGTCCTACAGAGCGTGGTATCGGAGCTCGACTTCGACTTCGCGGCGTACGCGGAGCGCCACTTCGAGCGCATGCGGCGCACCGCGGCCGAGGCGGGCTTCCGCGCCGCCCTGGGCGCCTGAACGCGGAGGGCGCCGGTGCGCCCCCCGCGTCTCGTCCGTGCCGCTCTACGCGGGCTGCCTGGTCGGCGGTAGCTCGGACC
>JACDBY010000062.1 GCA_013694685.1 Actinomycetota bacterium | reverse complement strand
CGGACGCGACCGCGGCAGGGTCCCCACCGTCCGCGACGAGCCGCTCGAGCCCCCGGAGATAAGCCTCGACGACGGCCGCGTAGCGCTCGAGCGAGAAGATGAGCGTGACGTTGATCGAGCGGCCCGCCGCGATGCAGTCCTCGGTCGCACCGAGCCCCGGCTCGGTCGCAGGGATCTTGACGAACAGGTTCCGGCGGTCGACCTCCTGGTGGAAGCGGATCGCCTGCTCGAACGTCCCGTCGCGGTCGTACGCGAGGGTCGGATCGACCTCGAGCGAGACGTATCCGTCGACGCCGTGCGTCCGCTGCCACACGGGCCCGAGCAGGTCGCACGCGTCCCGGATGTCGTCCTGGGCGAGCGCGATGAAGAGCTCGCTCCCGTCGTCGGTCTGCGCAACGGCACCGCGGAGCTGCTCGTCGTACCAGTCGCCCTCGGAGAGCGCCTTCTGGAAGATCGTCGGGTTGGAGGTGACGCCGACGACCGCGTCCTCCTCGATCAACCGCTCGAGCTCGCCCGTCTCGAGCATCTCGCGGGAGAGCGAATCGATCCAGACGCTGACGCCTTCGTCGCTCAACTCGTGCAGCCTCGACCTAGCCATGTCCTCTCGCCTCCAGTTCCTCGACCATGTTCAAGCGTTCCAGATACCTGCCTTCTGCCGCGAACCGCGCTGCGAGAAACGTGCGCACGAGCTCGCCCGCGAGCGCGCCGCCGACGATCTCCGACCCGAGGCAAAGCACGTTCATGTCGTCGTGCTCGACGCCCTGGTGGGCGGAGTATGCGTCGTGGCAGATCGCAGCACGGATCCCGTGAAGCTTGCACGCCGCGACCGAGGCGCCCACCCCGGAGCCGCAGACGAGCACGCCGCGCTCGGCGCGACCGTCCAGGACGGCTGCACCGACCTCGGCCGCCTTGACCGGGTAGTCGACCCGAGCCTCGCCCGACTCGACACCGAGATCGACCGGCTCGTGGCCATCGGCGGCGAGCGCCCCGAGCACCGCGTCGCGCAGTAGGACCCCTCGGTGGTCGAACGCGACGGCGACCTTCATGCCACGCTACGTTACGCAAACCGACGATCCGGCTAGCTGCGAGGAGAGTGGCCATGGAGGAGCGCAAGCTTTGGCGCGAGCTGGGACAGCAGCTGAGGGTCGACGCGGTGCGGGCGAGCGCGAAGGCCGGGTCCGGTCATCCGACATCGTCGATGTCCGCGGCCGATCTCGCGGCGGTGCTCCTCGCGGCGCATCTCCGCTACGACTTCGACGCTCCCGACGACCCGCGGAACGACCGGCTCGTCTTCTCCAAGGGCCATGCCTCGCCGCTCGTCTACGGGCTCTTTCGCGCGGCCGGCGTACTCTCCGAGGAGGAGTTCGGCACCTACCGGCAGTTCGGCTCGCGGCTCCAGGGCCACCCGACGCCGGTGCTGCCCTGGATCGACGTCGCGACCGGCTCGCTCGGCCAGGGCCTGCCGATCGGGGTCGGGATGGCGATCGGTGGGAAGAGGCTCAATCAGCTTCCGTTCCGGGTCTGGGTCATCTGCGGCGACAGCGAGATGGCCGAGGGCTCGATGTGGGAAGCGGCCGAGCACGCAGCGTTCTACGAGCTCTCGAACTTGACCGCGATCGTCGACGTGAACCGCCTCGGCCAGCGCGGCGAGACCATGCACGGCTGGGACCTCGCGACGCACACCCGACGCTTCGAGGCGTTCGGCTGGCACGCAATCGAGATCGACGGCCACGACGTCGGCGAGATCGACGCGGCGTACAGGGAGGCCGAGGCGAGCGACCGGCCGACGGCGATCGTCGCGCGCACCGTCAAGGGCAAGGGCTATGCAAAGGTCGAGAACGAGAACGGCTGGCACGGAAAGCCCCTCGACGAGGAGGCGATCGAGGAGCTCGGTGGCATCCGCAACCTGACCATCACGGTCGCGAAGCCCGAGGCGGGCTCGTCGCACGAGTTCGAGCTGACCGGCGGTGAGTGGCCCTCCTACGAGCTCGGCTCCAAGGTCTCCACCCGGAAGGCCTACGGCGACGCGCTCGCGGCGCTCGGCGGCGAGGACGGCAAGGTGGTCGTCCTCGACGGCGAGGTCTCCAACTCGACGTTCGCCGAGCTCTTCAAGGACGCCCACCCCGACCGGTTCCTCGAGATGTACATCGCGGAGCAACAGCTCGTCGCGGCCGCCGTGGGCCTGCACGTGCTCGGCTGGAAGCCCTTCTGCTCCACCTTCGCGGCGTTCCTCTCGCGCGCGTACGACTTCGTCCGGATGGCGGTCGTCAGCCAGGCGACGGTGAGGCTCTGCGGCTCGCACGCGGGTGTCTCGATCGGTGAGGACGGGCCGTCGCAGATGGGGCTCGAGGATCTCGCGACGTTCCGCGCGCTCAACGGCTCGACCGTCCTCTACCCGTGCGACGGGAACCAGACCGCGGCCCTCGTCCGGGCGATGGCCGAGCTCGACGGGATCTCGTATCTCCGGACGACGCGCGGGGACACGCCGGTCGTCTACGGGGCCGACGACGACTTCCCGGTCGGCGGCTCGAAGACGCTGCGCGAGGGGAACGACGTGGCGATCGTCGCTGCGGGCATCACGCTGCACGAGGCGCTTGCCGCCGCGGAATCGCTCGCGGAGGAGGGGATCGAGGCACGCGTCGTTGACTGCTACTCGGTAAAGCCGATCGACGGGGCGGCACTCGCCGACCTGCGCACCCCGATCGTCGTCGTCGAGGATCATCGCCCCGAAGGAGGTCTCGGCGAGGCCGTCCTCTCCGCCCTCGCCGAGCACGGTGTCTCGACGCCTGTGACGCGACTCGCGGTACGCGACCTCCCGCAGTCGGGCCCGCCGGCGGCGCTCCTCGCGGCAGCGAGGATCGATGCGGCCCACATTGTCGAGGCCGCCCGAGCAGCCGCTCGCGCAGGCGTCGGCGTCTCGTAACCGCATGCGGGGCGGCCCGGTTCAGGGCCGGACAGGTCCGAGCCCCTACGATCACGAGACGCCGCCCGACCCGTAGGGGCCCACTTGTCCGGCCTCGTGTCAAGCGTCGCCCTCAGTTACCCAGCGACCGCCTCGGCCGGCCGCAGATTCTCGTCCAAAAGCCGTGCCGTGTCGCCCACCGTCGGCTTCTCGCGGATGAGGTCGCCCAGCTCGGCGACCACGTCCGCCGCTTCACCGTGGACGACCGCGCCGACGAGCTCGCCCCTCTCGGTCAAGTGGAAGCCGATCAGCCGCCCCTCGGCGAGTGAGCCGCGAAGCACGCATTCGGCCGCGGGCTGGACGTCGCCGAGCACCTGGAGCTTCGTGTCGAAGAGCTGGGTGAAGAAGACCGGCAGCTCGTCGTAGCGGGCCTGCGCCCCGGCGAGCTGGCGCCCGAGATGGCTCCCCTGCGCCGACGCGTTCGACCAGTGCTCGATGCGCCGGAGACGGCCCGTGGTGGAGTCCGGATAGCGCGCCACGTCGCCGATCGCGTAGACGTCGTCCAGCGAGGAGCGAAAGCGCTCGTCGACGACGATCCCGTCGTCGACCTTGGCGCCCGCCGCCTCGGCGAGCTCGACGTTCGGCTGCACGCCGACCCCGACGACCGCGAGATAGGCCTCGATCGTCCGGCCGTCGGCGAGCCTGGCTCCCGTCAGCAGCTTCCCGTTCCCCGTCAGCTCCTCGAGCTCCGCCTCGAGCAGCACCTCCACGCCCTGCTCCCGGTAGAGGTCGGCGAGCTCGGCCGAGAGCTCGGGGCAGGCGAGCTGCGGCATGAGCGACGACCCGAGCTCGACGAGCGTGACGTCGAGCCCGCGGAGTCGGAGCGAGGCTGCCGCCTCGGCGCCGATGAAGCTCCCGCCGATCACGATCGCCGAATGCGCTTCCTCCGCCGCCAGGCTCACGGCCTCGGCGTCGACGAGGGTGCGGTAGGTGTGCACGCCGACGAGATCCGCACCCGGGATGCTCAGGGTGCGCGGCCGGGCGCCTGTGGCGACGACGAGCTGGCCGTACGGCAGGCGCTCGCCGCCCGCGAGCTCGATCTCGTGGGTGTCGGGGTGGATCGACTCGACCGTCGTCTCGAGCCGCAGCTCGACGACGGCGTCCTCCCACTCCTCCCGCGGCCGAACGTAGGTGCTCTCGCGCTCCTGCTCGCCGCGCAGCAAGCCCTTCGTGAGCGGTGGCCGGTTGTATGGGGGGTCGGGCTCGGAGGAGACGATCGTGACGTCCTTCTCCCCGTCCGCCTCGCGATACTCGGCGGCGACGCGGGCCGCGGCGAGCCCGCCGCCGACAACGACGATCTGTTCGGGTGCCATGGGCGAGGTATACCCCGCCAGTGCTCCCGGACGCGTCAGACCGGCGGGCACTCATCGGCCGGCCCAGACGCGAGATTGAGGATGGTCACCCCGAAGAGGGCGTTCTCCGCGATCCTGTGGGGCACATGGCGGTGCTGATCGCATCGGGTCTCCGCAAGGAG
>JACDBY010000472.1 GCA_013694685.1 Actinomycetota bacterium | reverse complement strand
CTGCGAGCGGCGCGTGGCCGAGCTCGACCTCGCCGTCCGAGACGGCATACCGCGGCTCAGGGTCGTACGTCACGCAGCAAGTCGAGGGTGAGCGACGCGCTCCACGAGAACTCGTTCGTGCCGAGCGCCGCGCCGGTCGTCGGCTCGTAGTACTCGGAGAACCCGGAGCGCGTGACGAGCTCGAGCGTGAGCCGGCGGAGCTCGTCGGCCTCGGCCCCGAATCCGAATCGCTCGAGACCGCGGACGAGAAACCAGTTCACGTTGATCCAGACCGGCCCACGCCAGTAGTTTCGCGGGTCGAAGTCGGGACTCGACTTGGAGACCGTCGTGACCGCCCAGGGTGCCGTGGGTGAGGGGCCGTAGCGCTCCGGAGCAAGCAGATGCTCGTCGACGAGCCGGCGGGCCTGGCGGTCGTCGGGCACGCCGGCGTACAGAGGGAAGAGGTCGGCCACGGTGCCGGTCACCCCCTCCTCGCCGTGCAGGTCGCGCTCGCGATAGGCCCCAGCATCCTCGTCCCACATCGCGCCGAGGGCCTCGCGTACCCGCGCGGCCGCATCGCGGGCTCGTTGACTGTCGGCGCCCGTCTCCGCCTGGAGGAACGCGAGATCGTCCTCGGCCACGGAGAGGATCGAGTTGAGCGGCAGATCCAGGTACGCGAACGGGGACGACGATGGTGGGGCCGGCCGGTACCCCCGATCCCGGAGCCAGTAGACGAGCGCGAGGTAGCGCCGGTAGTCGAGATCGGTCGGCCGCTCGTCCGCTGCGATCTGGCCTGTGTCCGTGCGCTGGATCGGCTCCACACCTTCGATGTCGATCCGGGCAAGGGCTCGGTCGAAGCGTGGCGCGTTGTCGGCCGACTCCCAGCCGTGGAAGATGACCATGAGCCCCGATTCGGCGTCCGTCCGCTCGCGGTGAAACCACTGGTGCCACGCCTCGAGCTTCGGCACCACCTCGTCGAGGAACGCCTGGTCGGGCGCCGCCTCGTGCAGCACCCGAGCCGCGGTCGCAAGGACCGGCGGCGCGATCAGCCCGCTCGTCGCGACGGGTGGGGCTCCCTCACATCCGTCCGAGCCCCACAGCTCCGGTCCAGGCCGGTAGTCCACCGGCTGCGGGTGGAAGACCATGTGCGGGATCATCCCGTCGGCCCACTGCCCCCGGAGGAGCGAGCGCACTTCCGTCCGTGCCCGCTCGGGAGCGTGGCCGGCGAGACCGATGACGACGAACGCCGAGTCCCAGTTCCACTGCCACGGATAGAGGCGCTGCGACGGCTTGACGAACTCACCCATGTCGTTCCGCTCGAGAACTGCGAGCGCGTCGTCGGTAAGGCTCATGCGTCGCCGCCGATTCTCGCGGGCTCCGGCTCGGCGCGCTGGACGAGCTGCGTCGTGCGCACGTAGCGGGTCGCGAGCTCGGGCTCGGCGACCTGCATCCGGCGCGGCGGCAAACCGCGGACCATCGCCTCGAGATCGTCGACCACGAGTCGGCCGAGCTCCCACAGCGCCTCCTGGACGAGCCCGGCTCGATGCGGCGAGAGCACGACACCGGGCGCGTTTCGAATCGGATGCTCCGCGGCGAAGGGCTCCGATGGATAGACGTCGATGGCGGCGCGGAAGCGGCCCGCGAGGACGAGCTCGGTCAGCGCCTCGAAGTCGACCACGTGAGCGCGGCTCACCAGGACGAGGAGGGCGTCGGGAGCGAGGAGCTCGAGCCGCTTGCGTGAGAGCAGCGCCTCGTTCTCGGTCGTGGGCGTCGCCAGCACGAAGATCACCCGCGAGGTCTCGAGGAGCGTGTCCAGCTCCGTCGGCTCGACGCGCTCCTCCCGGAGGAACGCGTCGGTCAGCCACGGGTCGTAGGCGCACACCTCGCAGCCAAAAGGCTCGATCAGCGCTTTGAGTCGCCGACCGATCGAGCCGAAGCCGACGAAGCCGACGCGCTTCCCGAAGAGGAGGAACGTCTCGAGCTCGTCGGCGGAGCTGAGCCATCGCTCCTCGCCGGCTCGCATGGCGCGGTCTCCCGCGGCGATGTCGCGGCTCGACGCAAGCGCCAGCGCGAGTGCCAGCTCGGCCACCGCGCCGGCGAACCCGGGGGCCGCCGAGAGTACGCGGATCCCGCGCTCGAAGCAGAGCCCGTAGTCGAGCTCGGGTGGCCAACCACCCGAGACCGTCAGGATCGCGCGCAGGTTCTCGGCCACGTCCAGCACAGGCCCGTAGCGCCAGCCGGCGCTCACGATCGCGAACGCATCGGGCAGAGCCTCGCGAAAGACGTCCTCCGGCATCGGCTCGTCGTGTCCCCACACCACCTCGACCGTGCCGGCGAGCCGCCGCGCATCCTCGGCCGAGAACACGTCTCCCATCGCCCGAAAATGAGGGTCGACGATGACCTTGGGCCGTTCAGACATCTCCGCCACGCGAAGGCGCGCACTGCACCGCAACGGGCCGACCGTCATCCTCGGCCGAGCGACAGGCCGCGAAGGTCAGCTCGAGCGAGAGCAGGTTGTGGCGCGCCGAGTTGTACGGCTCCCGTTGCTCGGCGATCGCGGTGACGAGCTCGCCCATCGCCCCCGCGAACCCGTCTGTGTGCCAGGAGCCCTCGAGCTGGAACCGCGTCGTCCGGCCGTCGCGCTCGAGCTCGAGCGACTCCGATCCGGGGACGGGGCCTGAGCCGAGCACGGCTCCGCGCATCGTTCCCTCCGAACCGTGGATCCAGTAGAGCTTGCGGGGTCGAGTCGTCTCGGCGCACCCGACGCCCCTGATCAGCGCGCTCGAGCCGTCCTCGTAGTCGATCGTCGCCCAGGCGCCCCACGGCGCACTGCTCTCGGCCGGCTGGTTCGGCGTCCGGTACTCGAGTGCCCGAACCGATCGAGCGGTCTTCCCGTCGAGCCAGCAGCGGGTGATGTCGAACCAGTGAACCGAGTAGTCGTAGAGGACGAGGTGCTCGATCTCGTCGAACACCGTTCCGAGCGTGAAGCCGTAGTTGTGGTGATAGAGATGGGTGACCGCGACGACATCGCCGATCGCGCCCTGCTCGATGAGGAGCGTCGCCGCCCGCCAGGCAGGCGCCCAGCGCCCGTTCTGGTTGACCGCGAGCATGAGCCCCAGGCGCTCGGCCTCCTCGACGAGCTCGCGCGCCGTCTGCAGATCGGGAGCGAGCGGCTTCTGCGCGAGCACGTGCTTACCCGCTGCCAGCGCCTGCCGAACAAGCGCGGGACGCACGTCGGGGTGCGTCGCGACATCCACGATCTCGATCTCCGGATGGCTCAGGAGCTCGTCCAGCTCGTCGAAGACGGTCTCGACGCCGAATCGCTCGCGAACGCCCTCGGTCGCCTCACGTCGTATGTCGTACACACCCACGACACGCTGGCCGTAGCGTGCGTAGCCGGGGAGATGCGCCGTCTTGACGATTTCGCCGCACCCCACGATGCCGATCCCAGGGCGATAACCCTCCGGGAACGACGGCCCGTACTCGAACTCGGCGTCGAGTTCGCTCTGAACCGGGCTCCGCGTGACACCGACCATGATTTGTCATTCATCCATAGCAAATTTGGGAGGCGACCCGCTGGCCACGAGCGCCGACGCCCCATCGTGAGTGCAGAGCCCCGCGAGCGGAGGACCGGCGCCTGTGGTCAGCCCCCGTCCTGGCTCACGTGGTCACGACCGCCGTCTCGGTGGCGAACTCTTCCGTTCCCGTGTGGATCGCGACACCGGTGTCCCGGTCCATCCAGCGGATGCGCGAAGGCTCGAGGCGCAGCCAGACGTCGCTCTCCGGCTGCGGGAAGAGGTCGGGCTGGATCGACACCTTCAAGGTGTCCGCGCCGCAGCGCACCGTCAGGAGGTTGTGGGAGCCGAGCGGCTCGAGCACGATCACCTTCGCCCGGCCGAGCCCGTCGGCAGCCGCGGTCTCGACGCCGATCGCCTCGGCGCGGATCCCGAGCAGGAGGTTGTGCCCCGCGAGCGCCGCGGTCTCGCCGGTCAGCTCGAACGACCCGCCGCTGAGCTTGGCGTTCGAGGCGCCACCGTTCGCGGACACCTCGGCTTCGAGAAAGTTCATCGGCGGATTGCCGATGAACCCGCCGACGAACGTGTCGGACGGATTGTCGTACACCTCGAGTGGGTTACCGAGCTGGACGATGCGACCCTTGTTCATGACCGCGATCCGGTCGCCCATGCTCAGCGCCTCGATCTGGTCGTGCGTGACGTAGATCGTCGTCGCGTCGAGGTTCTGCAGGAGCGTCTTGAGCTCGGCACGCATCTCCAGGCGAAGCAGGGCGTCGAGGTTCGAGAGCGGCTCGTCCATCAGGAGGACGTCGGCCTTGGTCGCGATTGCCCTGGCCACAGCCACGCGTTGCCGCTGACCCCCGGAGAGCTGTGACGAGTACCGGTCGAGCAGCTCCTCGATGTGGAGGAGCCCCGCGGAGGAGCGCACCCGCTCGTCGATGACGGGCTTCTTCTCCCTCTGCATGCGCAGTCCGAAGGCGATGTTGTCGTACACCTTCATGTGCGGGAAGACGGCGTAGCTCTGAAAGACCATCGCGATGCGGCGTCGCCGCGGCGGGAGGTCGGTGGAATCGCGATCGCCGATAAAGACACGGCCGTCATCGACCCGCTCGAGCCCCGCCAGGCAGCGCAGGAGCGTGGTCTTGCCACAACCAGACGGCCCCAGCAGCACGACGAACTCACGGTCGCGAACCTCGAGGTCGACACCGTCCACGGCGGCGAACTTGCCGAAGCTCTTTCGCACGGCCTGGAACCGGATCTCAGACATTCTCTAGCGCCCCTTTCGAGCCGGCGCGGACGTCCCGGTCGGCCATGTCAGCGAGCCACCCGGCCCCACGTCGTGAGCAGGTACTTGCGGATGAAGAAGATGACGACCAACGCCGGCGCGAGCAGAAAGAATCCGCCGGCCAGGCGATACGGCAGCGGTGAGGTGTCGAGCGCCGCCAGCATCTGCGCCGGCAGAGTCCGCTCCCGCAGGGTCAGGAGAGCCGCGGCAAACACCTCGTTCCAGGACGTGACGAAGACGAAGATCGCCGACGCGGCGACCCCCGGCAGAGCAAGCGGAAGCGCGATCTTGCGAAACGCCGAGAGGCGGTTGCAACCGAGCGTCATCGCCGCCTCCTCCAGCTCGTACGAGATGCCCGCAAAGACGCTCGCCGTCACGAGCACGGTCAGAGGCAGCGTGAAAGCGACGTGCGCCAACGCCACGCCTATGACCGTGTCGTCGATCCCGACGCGGAGGTACGTGACGGCGAGCGGGATGGCGATGATGATGAGCGGGAACGCGCGCGTGCTCACGAGCGCGAGCTGGAAGGGATTGCCCCCGCGGAACGTGAAGCGCGCCAGCGCGTATCCGGCGGGGGTCCCGAGCGCCAGGCAGAGGACGATCGTGATCGCGGCGACGTACGCACTTCGGAGGAGCGAGTCCGTGACGCCGTCCGACTCGAGGAAAATGTTCATCGACTCCATCGAGGCATCCGTCGGGACGAGGTTCTTCGGGTACTCGTAGACGGCATCGAAGCTCGAGAACGCCGAGATGGTGATGAGGTAGATCGGCGCGAGGATGAAGGCCGCGACGGCGAGCGCCGCGACATAGGCGAAGACGCGGCCGACCCGGATCCGCGGCAGCGCCATCAGCGGAGCCTCCGCTCCCTCGGCGTGCGCAGCGCGACGAGGATGACGGCGGCGGCAGCGAGGGAGAGACCGAGGATGACCATCGAGTATGCGGCGGCGACGTGCTCGTTCTCGTTCGTCGCCTGCCACTTGTAGGCCTCCGCCGCGAGTACCGTGGCGCCCGATCCGGTGAGCGCAATGACGACGGCGAAGACCTCGAAGGCGAAGATCAGGCGGAGCAGGAGCGCGACCTGGATCGACGGCTTGAGCATGGGGAAGATCACGTGCCGGACGCGCTGGAAGAAGCCTGCGCCGAACACCTCCGCGGCCTCGGTGTAGTCCTTCGGGATCGCCTGGAGGCCGGCAAAGAGGATGACCATCATGAACGTCGTCGAGCGCCAGATCTCGGCGGCGGCGACGGCGATCACGAGCTGCGTCTTCGAGGTCGGGTCGAGGAAGATGAACGGTTGCTCGAGCACCCCCACGCCACCGAGGATGGTGTTGAGGTAGCCGCGCTCGGTGAAAATCGCCGACCAGGCGATGCCGGCCGCGAGATCCGAGATCGCAAGCGGGAGCAGGAAGATGTAGAGGAAGAGACCGCCGCCGCGAAGCCTCGCGTTCAGAAGCAGCGCCATCCCGAGCGCAAGGACGAACTGGATCGGCACGACGACGAGGATCAGCAGGAAGGTGAAGCTCATCGCCTCCCCGAAGGCCGCGTCGTCGACCATCGTCCGGAACGCGGTGAAGCTCCAGGCACCGGTCTCGTCCTGCAGGGCGAGCCCGAAGCCCTGGATCATCGGCCACACGAAGAAGACACCGAGGTAGGCAACGGTGGGAAGGATCAGCCAGTAGGGCAATCCCTCCCACCGCCGTTTCCGGCGCGTGAGCGGAGCGGTCTCTTGGGCTATCGACGTCACGCGCGATCGGTGTCCTTGCCTCGGTCTCCGTCCTACCTCACGCGGCAGGCGGCTTTGCCACTCGGCGGGTCGGGCGCCCAGCACGGCGCGCCTGTCTTGTCGAAGATCCCCTGCAGGAGAGCGCCCTGCTCAGCGAGCACTGTCCGGACGTTCTCGTTGTTTCGGACGATGCGGGTGAACGTGTCGCGATAGATCTTGCTGAAGTTCCCGCCTTCGGCTCCGATCCCGATCGGGAGCAGCGCTTGGACGGCATCCGGCGCTTTCTGCTGCTTCCGCACCGCGGCCGCCTCTGCGAGCAACCCGGGCGAGATCCTCTTCGACAGCCGCCCACCGACGGCCGGGAAGAAGCCGCTGATGGAGAGGATCTGCGCTTGGGCACCAAGCGTCAGCATGTGACGGGCCAACGCAGCGGCACCTGCGGGGTTCGGTGCGTTCTTCGGGATTGCGAGCCCGACGATGACCGGCATGTACGACCGCGCCTTCGGGCCCTTCGGGACCGGGAACGCAACGAGGTCGCCCGGCCGCTGGTCGAGCGCCGTCTTCAATCGAGCGACATGATCCCAGCCCAGCAGGACTTCCTCGCTGAGGAGCGGATCCTGCATGAACGCATAGGTCAGCGACTGCGGGTGCGTGTACTTCCAGAGCTGTTTCATGTATTCCCACGCCGCCACAGCCTCCGTCGAGCGGAAGCCCGTGACGAAGCCGCCGGTGAACGATGGCACGAGGAAGCCCTGGAGGAAGCGGTGCATCAGGCCCGTATCGCTGGCCGGCAGACCAAACCGGTTCTGCCCCGTCTTCTCCCTGATCGTCTTCGCCCACTGGAACAACTGGCCGTAGGTGAGCGCATCGATGTTGGCGCCCTTGGGCATGTACTTGAGCACGTCCTTGTTGGCGACCATCACGTAGGTCGCCTGAGAGTGCGGAAGGTAGTACTGGGTCTTCGTCCCGAGCTTCCCGATCTTGACGAGCGGTGCGGGCAGGTTCTTGACCTGCTTGCCCACGGCGTCGAGGCCCCGGATGAGACCCTCGTTCTGGAACGTCACGAAGTCCCCGTGGAGACCGACGAGCAGGTCGATGTTGCCCTTCCCACCCGCCTTTGCCTCCGCCCTGACGCGGTCGACGAAGTTCGCCGGGTTGCTGATCGGCGCGAAGACCGGATCGACGTCCCCGTTGAAACCCCTGAAGACGTACTTGCGGATCCCCTCCTGCTCGGCGATCCCGCCGAACTGGCCGAAGAATGCTGTGACCTTGCCGGCGGCCGCGGACGAGCCCGCGGAGGCGTGCTGCGCGGTCAGAAGACCACCCGCGGCAATCGCCCCACCGGCGATCGCCGCCCGGCCGAGCATCGTCCGCCGGTCGATCGGCTCCTCCCAGCCGAAGCCGTCCTTACTTACGTCGCTCATCTCACTCCCTCCGTCCATGACTCGACATTGACGTGCCGTCCGCTCCCAGAGCGATCTCGGCATCCTCCATGCGCGCTCCTTTCGTCTCGTGCTCGATCGAGAGGATGTCCAGCATCAGTCCCGCCGTCCACGCGAAGCTCTCGCCTCCATGGCCGGCCCCCGTGACGGGGCTGTAGTGCTCCCAGAACCCGCCGCGGCTCAGCTCGATCAGCCCCTGCCGTAGCTCGGCCGCGAGCAGCGGGTAGCCGTACCGGTCGAGCCCGCGTTGCAGGACCCAGTTGAGGATCGGCCACACCGGGCCACGCCAGTATCGCGTCGGCTGAAAGCCCGGATCGTCGGGCGGAAGGCTCGTCACCGCCCAGCCTGCCGCACCCACCTCGACGCGCGACCCGGCGAGTCGCTCGATCATCTGTCCCGCCCGCTCCGGGGTGGGCACGCCGGCATACAAGGGAGCGAGCCCCGCGGCCGATCGTGCCTCGACATGCGCTTCGCCCTCGAGGTCGTAGTCGACATACAGCGCGTCCACCTCGCTCCAGAGCCTCGCGTCGAGGGCGGCAGCCGTCTGCTCGGCCCAAGCTTCGAATGGCTCGGGGTCGTCGCCAAGCACCCGCGCGATCTCAGCCAGGTCGAGATTGGCCTGCACGAGGAGCGAGTTGAAGAGCACGGACTGCACGGCGAACGGCGTCTCGTCCTGGATGCGGTCTGCCCGGTAGTCGAGCTCGCGGAAGAGACCGACCAGGTAGACGTAACGGTCGTATTCGGCGTCGGTCGGGCGCTCGGTCGGATCGGCGAGCTCGATGTCCACCCGCTGGTACGGCGGAATCTGCGCCTCCGTCGGAGCGAGCCGCGCCAGGGCCTCGTCCCAGAGCGGAGAGTTGTCCATGCCCGATTCCCACGGATGCCAGATCTCGACCAGCCCTTCCCCGCTCCGAGTTCGCTCCCGATACAGATAGGAGTGCCAGGCGTGGAGCTTCGGCGCCAGCTCCGCGAGGAAGGCCGTCGCCCGTTTCCGATCCGCGGACAACCGGTAGAGGCGCAACGCCGCGGTCGCATGCAGCGGTGGCTGCGCGATCCCAGAGGTCTTGACGTTCGCCGGCGCCTCGGGCGAGCGCTCGGTCTGCCAGAAGTCGGGGCCGGGGAAGTATCGGCCGTTGCCCTCGGCGAAGACGATGTGCGGCACGAGGCCGTTCGACCACTGTCCCGCGAAGAGCGACCGCAGCTCCGTTTCCGCGCGCGCCTGGTTCCAGCGTGCGTAGCCCATCGCGATGCAGGCCGAGTCCCAGCTCCATTGATGCGGATACAGACGTGACGGCCGCGTCCCGTGACCGAGCCAGTTCGCCTCGAGCACCTCAAGCGCACGCCCCGCGAGCTCGCCCACACCCGGCCGGAGCTCCGTCCTCCCGTCAAGCACCCCTTCGCTCATCAAGCTCCCGACCCTAGGTTTTGCCATCGTGGAATAACAAATAACCGCCCCGGAGTCAAGAACTGGTGAACCGGACGCCTCGCGGGCCGCGCCTGCCCAATTGCTACTCTGCAATAGCAAATACACAACGATCGTCCTCGTTCTGCTCTTCTCGCACCCCGACTTCCGTCGCGCGTACCTGGCCAACGCGGTCAGCCAGCTCGGGAACGCTTTCCAGTTCGTCGCGCTGATGTGGTTCGCGGTCGCCGCCGCCGGTCCGCTCGGCGTCGTCGCCGTGCGACTCGTCGACGGGCTGCCGGCGCTCCTCTTCGGTCTGCACGGCGGTGTTGCAGCCGACTCTTGGGATCGCAAGCGGACGATGATCGCGGCCGATCTCGTCCGGGGCATCGTCCTCGTCCCGGTCGCGGCCGCGGGGATCGCCGGAAGCCTCCCGCTGTGGGCTCTCGTCGTGGCAGCCTTTGTCGTGACGACGGCTGCGAGCTACTTCACACCCGCGTTCGGCGCGTTTTTGCCGTCGATCGTCGGGCGTGCGAGCATCCAGCGAGCCTCGAGCCTCGTCGGTGCCACGAACGGAGGGCTACAGACCACGGGTTGGGCCGTTGCGGCGGCGCTCCTCGGCCTCGTCTCGGTCGGGACGTTCTTCGCGATCAACGCGGCATCGTTCTTCGTCTCCGCACTCCTGCTCTGGAGGATCGAGGCTCGTCCGCGTGCGACGGTGATCCACGACGAGCGGCGACCGCGGCTCGGCGGCGGTCTTGCCGGCCTCCGGCGGCGAACGGGACTTCCCGTCGCGGTGGCGATGCTCGGTGCCGGGATGACCATCATGTCCGGTGTCTGGACGGTCGGGATCGCCGAGCTCGCGCATTCGACCCTCGACCTCGGCGCCGCAGGGCTCGCGCTGCTTCTCGCTGCGACCGCCCTGGGAACGATCTCGGCGGCCGCGTTCCTCACTCGGCGCGCCGTGCGGAGGAAGGTGCTTGCGAGCTGCCTCGCGTGGACGATCGCACTTCCCGGCTACGTGCTCCTGGGCCTGGCCAGCTCGTTGCCACTCGTGCTGCTGGGAACCTTCTTCGTCGGCGCGGCCTCGAGCGCGGCGATCCTGCTCGTCTCGACGGCCACGCAGGAATCGCTGCCCGACGACCTCCTCGGCCGTGGGATGGGCGTTGTCTTCCTCGGCCATGTCGGAACGAAGCCGCTCGGGCTCATCGCGATCGGACCGCTGTACGCGGTCGTCGACCCAGCCGTCATCTTCGTCGCGGGCGGGCTGGTTGTCTTTGCGGCTGCGCTCGTCTCCGCCTCGATCGTGCACGGGGCGACCGTTCGCGCCAACCTGGCGCGGGCGACCGCCTGAACGCCCGGCGCAGCGGGAGTAAAGTGCGAGCACTCGAATCCCGATCCAGGCGACGATGGCGATCGACCCAAACCAGCCGATTCCTCTCTACTTCCAGTTGAAGACGGTGCTGCTCGAGGAGATCCTCGGCGGGATCTACGGGCGGGACGGTCAGCTCCCGACCGAGCACGAGCTCTGCGATCGCTACGCGATCAGCCGGACGCCGGTGAGCCGCGCGCTCTCGGAGCTCGCCGAGGAGGGCGTCATCCTGCGACACCGGCGGCGTGGCACGTTCGTCAACCCGCACTGGCTCCGTCGCCGCCCCGATCAGCCCGAGCTGAGGGTCGTCGTGCCCGAGGAAGGCCCCTGGGCGCGGATGATCCGGGACGGTGCCGACGGCACCGTCGAAGTCGACCTCGTGACGGTCTCGCGACCGACGCTCCACCAGGCGCTGACCCACGCGGTGGCGGAGGGTCAGGCGCCCGACCTCGCCGTTCTCGACTCCGTCTGGGCGGCCGAGTTCGCGGCCGCCGGCTTTCTCTACGCGCTGGAGGATCTGAACGAGGACTGGGTGCGCAACGAGCACGAGGTG
Organism: Actinomycetota bacterium; assembly: GCA_013694685.1. Classification (GTDB taxonomy): domain Bacteria; phylum Actinomycetota; class Thermoleophilia; order Gaiellales; family Gaiellaceae; genus Gaiella. The sequence goes on along the minus strand of JACDBY010000472.1, from coordinate 2,432 downwards.
GACTTCCTTGACGCTCTCGTCGCTGCCAATCGGTACGGGGGCCGAACGTTCGGGGTCTCCGCCTTCGCCGACGTCGCGGGGTTCTGGTACCGGCGCCGCGAGCTCGAGGCCGTCGGGCTCGAGCCTCCGGCGACCTGGATCGAGCTCCGTGCGGTCGCTCGAGCACTTGTCCAGAAGGGCCTGCCGCACCCGATCGTGATGCCGGGAGGCTCCCGCGGTGGGGAGACGACCGCGTACTGCCTGATCTCGTTCCTCGCCTCCAACGCCGCCGAGGTGCTCGCGCGCGGCGGCGTCACACTTGACTCGCGCAAGACTGCCCAGGCGCTCCGTTTCCTCCGCAGCCTGATCGACGACGGGCTGATGTCCTCCGACGTCGTTGCCTACGAATGGGATCGCCCCATCCGGCTGCTCGCCGAGGGTGAGGCGGCGATCAGCTTCGGTGGCAGCTACGAGGCCGCCACGCTGGCCCGAGCGCTCGGAGTCCCGTTGGGCGAGCTCTGGGATCACGTCGGCTTCGCACCGGTTCCCGGTGGCCCACGAGGTGCGCCCGCGAGCGTGGCCGGGACGATGGTGTACGGGATCTTCCGCCAGGCTGCACAGCCCGCGCTGGCCATGCGGCTCCTCGAGGGGATCGTCGCCCCCGAGGCGCTCGCGCGGATCGCACGAGCGACGGCGCGGATCCCGTCCCGCCGCTCCGCCGTCGCCCTCGCCGCGCCGGATCTCGCGTTCCTCTCGCAGACCGCTGATCTCCTCGACCACGCGGTGACGCGCCCTTCGACGCCCCTCTATCCGAGGGTGTCGGCCCAACTGCAGGCGATGCTCGAGGCGGTGCTCACCGGGCGTCTGGGTCCTGCCGCCGCAGCGCAACACGCTGCACAGCTGATCGGTGCGATCACCGGCCTCCCGGTGCTCGACGAGGCCCGGACGACCGGTACGGAGGCGGCCGCCGAGGTTCTCGGGGTCGGAGCGGTCGCGGCGCCTTCGTAGCCCGCTCGGCTCCTACTTCTCGCCGCGACCGGCAAACGCGGCAGCGGCACCGAGCGCCAGATAGACGCCACCGGTGACGTAGCGCTGGCGGCGCAAGAAGCTCGGTCTGCGGCGGAGCCAGCCGCCGAGTGCGCCCGCTGTCAGGGCGTAGACGATGTCGCTCGCGAGCCCGAGGGCTGCGAGGACCAAGCCGAGAACCAGAATCTGGGTGTACGCCGGGCCTCGACTCGGGTCGACGAACTGGGGGAGAAACGCGAGGAAGAACAGCGCCACCTTCGGGTTGAGGACGTTCACGACGACCCCCTCGGCGTACACGCGTCGCAAACGCATGCCACCGGACGACGCGCCGAGGCTCGGTGCGTCGTCGCGCAGCAGCGTTCGCACCCCGAGGTACACGAGGTACGCGACCCCGAGGTAGCGGACGACATCGAATGCGACGGCGGAGGAGGCGATCAACGCCGAGAGACCGGCGGCGGTCGCAGCGATGTGCACCAGCGTCCCGGTCTCGACACCGAACGCCGACGCAAGCCCCGCGGCGCGCCCCTGCGCGATGCTCCGCGTCACGATGTAGATGTGATTCGGACCCGGAATCGCGACGAGGGCAAGCGCCGCGAGAACGAAGAAGAGCAGTGTCGTGAGCGCGGGCACTCCAGAGCTAACGTTCGTGCGCTCGAACCTGTTCCGCGTCGACGGATTCGCGCAGCAACTCCAGGTGCCACGTGTCGTCAGGACGACCCGTTGCGGCCGGCGTCGGTTGGATCGCTGTCGCGCTCTACGGCAGAGGGTGACCGCCTTGGATCGCCTAGTGCCGCCAGCTCTCGGCACCCGCGAAGGCCATGTGCTCGTCCTCGCGAAAGCGCGGGAGCTCGCGATACTGGTTGACCCCGTCGACCGCATCGCCGCGCAGCAGAAACGGTGATGCCGCATCGGGGTCGGTGATGCGGGTCGAGGTCGGGATGTAGCGGATCGTCAGGGCGCGACGCCAGCGGTCGGACGTGTTCGCCTCAGAGCTGTGCAGGATGTTCGGGTGGTGCACGGAGACGTCGCCCGCGCGGAGCTCGAGGTCGACGGCCTGCGACTCGTCGACCTGATAGTCGGTCTCGCGGCGCAGCACGCTGTCCACGTCGTCGCGCTCCTGCATCCCCGCGAGCTCCTCGGTGTGCGTCCCGGGGATGACGCGCAGGCAGCCGTTCTCGGGATCGGAGTCGGTGATCGCGAGCCAAAGCGTGGTCACCTCCATCGGCTCGAGCGGCCAGAAGGCGCCGTCCTGATGCCACAGCACCGGGCGACCTGTCCGCGGCGGCTTGCAAAGGTAGTGCGTCGCGAGCGGTTGCAGGAGGCGCTCCGGCGTCTCGCCGACGATCGTGAGGCTCTCGCACGGGGCGTGCCCGCGCTCGCGGTGCTCGCCGGCCGGAGCCGCGAGCACGTCAATCGCGTCGCACGCG
>JACDBY010000438.1 GCA_013694685.1 Actinomycetota bacterium | reverse complement strand
GATCATCGCGACGATCGGCATGATCAGGTTGTCGACGAGCGACGTGACGACCGCGGCGAAGGCCACGCCGATGACGAACGCCACGGCCAGGTCGACGATGTTCCCTTGAAGAGAAAGTCCCTGAGCTCCCCCAGCATCACGCGCTCGTTTCCTCTTGCTGACGGCAGAACGGCATCCATAATCCACCGGCGCGACCACTACAATCGGAGATCGTGCTCGGCCAGGTCCTGACAGCGACCGTGACGCCGTTCCGCGGCGACGGCTCGCTCGAGCTCGCAAAGTTCCGAGCGCTCTGCCGCTTCCTGCTCGAGAACGGCTCCGACGGGCTCGTCGTGACCGGCACGACCGGTGAGGCGCCGACGCTCACCGACGACGAGCGTGTCGCGCTCTGGGAGGCGGCGGTCGAGGTCAGCGGCGGCAGCTCGACGGTGGTCGCGGGAACCGGCACCTACTCGACGGCGCACTCGATCCACCTCACGGAGCGCGCCCACGAGGTGGGGGTCGACGGGATGCTCGTCGTCACGCCGTACTACTCGAAGCCTCCGCAACGCGGAATCGTCGCGCACGTCGAGGCGATCGCCGCCGCCACCGACAGGCCCATCGTCTTCTACGACATTCCGAGCCGCGTCGTCGTCGATGCCGAGCCCGAGACGATCTCGCAGCTCGCAGAGATCGAGAACGTGCGCGCCGTGAAGCAGGCGAAGCCGAGCCTCGAGGCCGCGCAGCACGTCGTCGAGTGCGGGCTCGATCTCTACGCCGGCGACGACGACCTGGTCTTCCCGTTCCTGCGCGTCGGAGGGGTTGGCGGGATCTGCGTGCACACGCACGTCGTCGGGTTGCGCGTCAAGGAGATGGTCTCGCGCTTCCGAGCCGGCGACGTCGCTGGCGCACAGGAGCTCGACGAGGAGCTCCGGCCGGCGATCGAGCTCCTGCGCGTGCAGACCAACCCGATCGCGATCAAGCGGGCACTGACGCTCCTCGGTCACGAGGTCGGTGGGCTCCGGCTGCCGCTCGTCGAGGCGGACGACGGCGAGACCGAGCTCGTTCGCGGCTGTCTCGAGCGTCTCGGGCTCGTCAGCGCAGTCGCAGCCTGATCGGCGAGGGGACTGACCCCGCAGGGGTCTGTCCCCCGTGCGACCCGCCAGGAGCTGCCGCAGGACAGGGCGCCAGTCGCGCAGGAGTCAGTCCCCTGCAGGGACAGACCCCAGGATTCCGCCCTAGACTCTGGCGCGTGAGCTCACCTCTAAGGATCATCCCCCTCGGCGGTCTCGGCGAGGTCGGCAAGAACATGACGGTCTTCGAGCTCGGCGACGACCGGATCGTCGTCGACGCCGGGCTTGCGTTCCCGCGCGACGAGCACTTCGGTGTCGATCTCGTGCTGCCAGACCTCGCCTACCTCGTCGGTCGGCCCGTGCGGGCGATCGTACTCACCCACGCGCACGAGGATCACGTCGGCGGATTGCCGTACGCACTCCGCGAGCTCGAGGTGGGTGAGGTCGTCGGCACGAGGCTGACCCTCGGGCTCGTCAAGTCGAAGCTCGACGAGCACGGCCTCAGCGCGTCCACGACGCTCACCGAGGCGGAGCCGGGCCAGGCGCCCATGCGGCTCGGCCCGTTCACGCTCGAGTTCGTTCGCATGGCGCACTCGATTCCCGACTCGATGGCGATCGTGATCGAGACCGAGGCCGGTCGCCTCCTGCACACGGGCGACTGGAAGCTCGACCACACCCCCGTCGACGGCCTCAAGACGGACGTCGGGGCGCTCGCGGAGCTCGGAAACCGCGGCGTCGACCTTCTCCTCGGCGACTCGACGAATGCCGAGCGGCCCGGCATGACCGGCTCCGAGCGGCTCGTCGGGGAGGCGTTCCGGCAGCTCATCCCGCTTCGGACGGGCCGGATCATCGTCGCGTCGTTCGCCTCGAACATGCACCGCGTCCAGCAGGCCGCCGAGGTCGCGATCGCGAACGGGCGCCGCGTCGCGGTAGTCGGCCGCTCGATGCGGAAGAACATGAACATCGCCCGCACCCTCGGGTACGTGGAGCTGCCCGAGGAGTCGATCGTCTCGCCGAAGGAGGCGATGGAGCTTCCGCGCGACGAGGTGCTCATCCTCTGCACCGGCAGCCAGGGCGAGCCGATGTCCGCGCTCACCCGCATCGCGTACGGCGACCACGCGAACGTGACCGTCGAGCGAGGTGACACGGTGATCATCTCCGCGAAGCCCGTACCGGGGAACGAGCTCCGCGTCCACGACTCGATCAACCGCCTGGCGAAGCTGGGCGCCGAGGTGTTGCACCAGGAGATCGCGCCCGTGCACGTCTCGGGCCACGCCTGTGCCGAGGAGATGCGGACCCTGCTCTCGCTCGTCCGCCCACGGGCCGTGATGCCGATCCATGGGGAGTACCGGATGCTCGCCGCCCACGCGCGGCTCGCGCAGGATGCGGGGGTCCCGGAGTCTGGCATCGTGATCGCCGAGAACGGCTCGGTCGTCGAGCTCTCGCCAGAGGGAGTCCGGCTCGCCGGCCGCGTCGAGGCCGGCGTGAGGTTCGTCGACGGCCTCGGGGTGGGCGACGTGGAGGACGTGGCGCTTCGCGACCGGCGACGCCTGTCGGAGGACGGCGTTCTGATCGTCGTCGCCACGGTGGGGGCGACCGACGGGAGCGCGGCGGTCGCGGCTCCCGAGCTGATCGCTCGCGGGCTCGGGGAGGACCTGGATCTGATCGACGACCTGCGCGACGAGGCCGAGCGAATCGTCACGGAGCTCGCGCAGAACGGGATCTCCGAGATCAAGCTCGTCCAGGAGCACATCCACGACGGGATCGGCCAGGTGGTGTACTCGCGCACGCGTCGCCGGCCGATGATCCTGCCCATCGTGATCGAGGTATGACCGGCTGGCCCGCGGTGCTCGAGGCGAACGGCGTGACCCCGAGTCACGCGCGTCGACTGATTGGGCAGCTTCGCGCCTGCGAGGCCGCGGCGCTCGCCTTCTGCCGGCTTCTCGAGCGGTGGGGACGAGGTGAGGCCGTCCCGGCGACCCCGGGCGGCCGCCAGGCGGCCTTCCGTCACGCCGCGGATCGGGTGGAGACAGCGCTCGCGGGGCTCGAGCGGCCGCTCTCCGCGTACCTCGTCGAGCTCGGCTCGGACCGAGCCGAGGGTCGCTCGTGGTACGGCGGGCCTGGCGCAGCCGAGCTCGTCGAATGGCAACCCGTGCTCGAGCGAGCCGGCGTCGTCGCCTGCCCGAACCGCGTCGCGGCGGTCTACCTCGAGCTCGCCGTCCTCGTACGTGCGCTCCAGGGGCTCGACGACGCCTCCCGACTCGGTGTGGCTCTCGACCGCTCGTCGCTCTGGGCCGGGCTCTTCGACCTCCGCGACACCCTGCTCGAGTCCACCGTGGACGACCTCCGCGCACTCGCGGCCTAGTGCCTCGTCACGCAACGTTCCACCGGAAACTGCCCCGGGCGGAACGTTGCGATTCCGGGGCACCAGGTGCCGGACAGGTCCGGCACCAACACCGGCTCGGGTGAGTCGTCGGGAGAGGATGCACTGGAAAGCACGTTAGATTCGCTCCAGCCGAGGGAAGGACCCCGGGGCAGTCACGTCCATCGACTCCGAAGGGAGCGCAGGTGTCCGACATGGAGCGCGACGACGAGCACGGCCCCGCTGACGGCGGTGCGGCAGGTGGCATGGAAGGCGAGCACGACGGTGGTGCGGACGGTGGCGCCGACAGCGGTGCCGACAGCGGTACCCACGGTCCGGCCGACGGTGGGGCCTCGGGCGTGCCCGGCGAGCAGGACGGCGGCGCCGACGGTGGTGCCGACGGTGGTGCCGACAGCGGCGCGGACGAGTAGGAGCGCCGAGCGCTGACGGATCCGCGGTCAGCCCTCCAGGAAACCGAGGGCCCGGCGTCCAGCCGGGCTCTCGCGCGCTGTGTGGCCGATCCGGCGGCGTTCGCCGCGGCCTGGGGCCGCGATGCCCTGCACGCGACGGCGTCCGAGCTCCCTCGTCCCTTCGACGATCTCCTCGACCTCGATGCGGTCGACGAGCTCCTCTCCCGTCGGGGGCTCCGCACGCCGTTTCTCCGGCTCGCGAAGGACGGCGTCGTGGTCCCGAGCTCGGCGTTCACGCGCTCCGGCGGTGTCGGAGCGGAGATCGCCGACCAGGTGGACGACGCGGCCGTCGCGCGTCTCTTCGCCGAAGGCGCGACGATCGTCCTCCAGGCTCTGCACCGGGTCTGGTCGCCGGTGATGGACTTCGCCCACGCACTCGGCGCCGAGCTCGGCCATCCCGTCCAGGTCAACGCCTACGTCACGCCGCCGTCCTCGCGCGGCTTTGCGGCGCACTACGACATCCATGACGTCTTCGTCCTACAGGTGTCCGGCGAGAAGCGTTGGGTCGTCCACGAGCCGGTGCTCGAGGCACCGTTGCGGACGCAGCCGTGGACGTCGAACCGGGCAGCCGTCGAGCGCGCGGCCGAGTCGAGCCCACTGTTGGACGTCGTCCTGCGACCGGGTGATGCGCTTTATCTGCCGCGTGGCTTCGTCCATGCCGCCGATGCGCTCGGAGACGTCTCCGCGCACCTGACGGTCGGTATCCATGTCGTGACCCGGTACGCACTGCTTCAGGCGCTCGTCGCGCTCGGGGACGACGAGGAAGGGCTGCGGACGTCGCTGCCCCTCCACCTCGACCTCGCCGACGAGGACCTCGTCGCGCGAGAGGTCGCGGCAACCGTCGCCGCGCTCCGCGCCCACCTCGACGCGGTCGCGCCGACAGAGGTGGGAGAACGGGTGCGCGAGACGCTCGCGACCGCGATGCGGCCTGCGCCCGTCTCCCCCGTCCGGACGCTCCTCGCCGAGAGCGGCGTTCCTGCCGCGGACTGACGCCCTGCCGAGCGACACTGCGCGAATGGCTCCGCTCGAACGCTGCGCGCCTGCCTCCGAGCGGCGCGACGACCAGCTCCACGGAACGGCCGCCCCGGCCCGACGCTTCGTCCTCGTCGAGCGACCGGGTGCGTGGGGCCGGAACGCCGTCGGGGAGGCGTGCGGCCGTTCTCCTGCGCTCGCAGCGCTCTACGATCGCTGTCTCGAGGCGGCGGCGCGCCTGCTCTTGATCCGTCGCGTCCACCGGGAGCCCGGCGAGCATAGGCGGTTCGCGATCGCCGACGCGCGACCCGGGTGCGAGCGGACGTGGTGGGGCTCGTTCGACACCGACGACGAGCTCGACCACGTCGATCCGTTGCATCCGTCGGGCAGCGCCTCGGACGAGCCGACGTTTCTCGTCTGCACGCACGGCAGGCGAGATGCGTGCTGTGCGCAGCGTGGCTGGCCTGTCGCTGCGGCACTGACGGACGCCCTCCCCGGCCAGGTCTGGCAGTGCTCGCACGTCGGTGGCGATCGCTTCGCGGCAAACGTTGTCGCGCTCCCGCACGGGCTCTACTACGGCAGGGTGACGCCCGCCAACTCCGTCGAGCTCGCCTCGACGCACATTGCCGGCCGCGTGCGGCTCGAGCTCCTCCGCGGTCGGTCGTGCTTCACGTCCGCCGTACAGGCGGCGCAGCATTACGCCCGGCTCGAGCTCGGACTCGACGCGATCGACGCGCTCCACGCGCTCGGTCTCGAGCGGGAGCCGGACGAGAGCGTCGCGGTGCGGCTCGCATACGACGCGGGCGAGATGCGCGTGGTCGTGCGCGCGCACCGCTCGGAGCCGATCCCGCGGCTGACCTGCGCCGCGCTCGAGTCGACCTCCGTCCGAACCTGGGAGCTGCGCGGCATCACGTAGCGCCCGTCGTACGATGGGTCACATGGGGCCTAGGATCGTCGTCGTCGGCTCGGTCAACCTCGATCTCGTCGCCAGAGTCGAGCGCCTCCCGGAGCCCGGCGAGACGGTCGGTGGCGCGACATTTGCGCGCGTGCCCGGTGGTAAGGGGGCGAACCAGGCGGTTGCCTGCGCACGGCTCGGAGCCGAGACGACGATGATCGCCGCCGTCGGTCGCGATCCGATGGCCGCCGAGGCGCTCGCGGGCCTGCGCGAGGCGGGGGTCACGCTCTCGCTCACCGAGCGCGAGGAGCCCACCGGCGTCGCGCTGATCCAGGTCGACGCGCGCGGCGAGACGACGATCTCGGTCGCACCGGGGGCGAACGGGACGCTCGCCGAGGTCGAGCTGCCGCCGCACGACGCCGTTCTCTGCCAGCTCGAGGTGCCCGATACCGCAGTGCTCGCGGCGTGGGAGGCGTGTGCCGGTCTGTTCTGCCTCAACGCTGCCCCCGCGCGCCCGATCGCGGTCGATGCGGAGCTGACCGTCGTGAATACGCACGAGCTCGAGGCGCTTGCCCGCCGTGACGGCCTCGTCGCTCTGACGCTCGGAGCCGAGGGAGCGGTGCTCCTCGACGACGGGGAGGAGATAGCCCGTGCTGCGCCGCCACCGGTCGACGCCGTGGACGGGACGGCGGCCGGGGACGCGTTCACCGCGTGCCTCCTGGTGTCGCTGCTCGAGGAGCGGGGGGAGGAGGAGTCGCTACGCCGCGCGTGTGCTGCCGGCGCCCTGGCCGCGTCGCGCTTCGGTGCGCAGCCGTCACTGCCGACCTCCGCCGAGGTCGACGCGCTCCTGCGCGCGTGAAGCGGCGACCGAGACAACGCATGTGTTGAATCAACACAAGCGCTCTCCCGGCGTTGCGCGGGGATAATCGCCCGATGACACCGATCGTGCTCGACTGCGATCCCGGTCACGACGACGCGATCGCGCTCCTCCTCGCGCTCGCGAGCCCGGAGCTCGAGCTGCTCGGGGTGACGACGACCTACGGCAACCAGACGCTCGAGAAGACGACGGCCAACGCGCTACGGGTGCTCGAGCTCGTGGGGAGGCAGGACGTCCCCGTCGCGATGGGAGCCTCCGCGCCGCTCGAGCGCGAGCTCGTCGTCGCCGCCCATGTCCATGGCGAGAGCGGCCTCGACGGTCCTACGCTCCCGCCTGCGAGTACCGAGCCCGTCTCCGACGACGCCCTCGCGTGGCTCGCGCGCGTGATCGACGGCGCCGGGACACCGGTGACGCTCGTGCCGACCGGGCCGCTCACGAACGTCGCCCGTTATCTCGAGACACACGGGACGGCGGGTCTCGAGCGGATCGTGCTCATGGGCGGCGCGATCGCGGAGGGCAACATGACGCCGGCCGCGGAGTTCAACATCTGGGCCGATCCCGAGGCGGCGCAGATCGTCTTCGACGCCGAGCTCGACGTGACGATGATCGGGCTCGACGTGACGCACAAGGCCGTGACGGGCCCCGGCGTCCAGCGCCGCCTGCGCGAGACGGGTCGGGTCGGCGTCTTCGTCGCCGAGCTCGTCGAGTTATTCACCGTCTACCATCGGCAGACGTACGGGTGGGACGGGGCGCCGATCCACGACGCCGTCGCGGTCGCCCACCTCCTGGCACCCGACCTCGTCGAGACCAGGCTCCGGAACGTCGAGGTGGAGCGGGACTCCGAGCTCTGTCGCGGCCGTACGGTGGTCGACCTGTGGCACCGCACGGAGCGTCCCGCAAACGCGCACGTCGGGGTCGACCTGGACACCGACGCGTTCTTCGACCTCCTTGTCGACCGGATTGGAACGGTCGGGTAGCCGCGTCGAGTCACTCGAGAGCTCGCCTCGCCGTGAGGTTCTCGAGCCCCGCCTTGGCGAGCCGCCGCGGGGATGGTGCTGGATCCGAGCCAGGTAAGAGGAGACGCCCGAAGCGCGGAGAAGCAGGCTGCCCATGGCGACCCGGAAGAAGCGTGCCGCACCCGCTCGGGCGCGCAAGCCGCGGAGCCCCGCACGCGTCCGCAAGCGGGCCAAGAAGGCCCGCGGGCACCACCATCCCGAGCTCTGGGGGCTCGGGCTCGTCGCGACAGGCGTCGTCCTCGCGACCGTCGTCTGGCTGGGCTTCGACGGCGGACCAGTCGGCTCGAACGTCTCCGACCGGCTCGACGCCGGTCTGGGGGCCGCTGCCCCGCTCGTCCCCGCCGCCCTCATCGGAATCGGTGGGTTGATGCTCGTGCGGAGTGCCCTCGTCGACCTGCGCCCGTTCCGGACGGGCCTCGCCGTCGGCGCGCTCGGGATGGCGATCGCGCTCGGTGAGGGGCACGGCGGCGCGCTGGGAGAGGTGCTCGGCGGTGGGCTGGCGCGCGTCGTCGGTACCGCGGGCGCCCTCATCGTCGGGATCGCGCTCGTCCTCGCAGGGACGCTCCTGGTGACGGGGGCCTCGGCCGGCGCGCTGCTCCGGCGATCCGGCACGGCGATGCGGCGCGCGGGCACGGTCGCCAGGCGCTCGCTGGGCTCGCTCGAGACCCGCGAGTGGACGGACTGGTCGCACGAGGACGTCGTCGAGGAGATGCCCGAGCCGGCGAGCGCCTCGCGAAGGCAGGCGCCGCCCGTCGACGGCGTGGAGGCCTTCCCCGACGTCGTGGTCGACGATGCGCTCGCGTTCGAGCCCCCGCAGCTCCTCCCGCCCGCAGAGGAACCGACGGGGGAGAACGCCGACCTCGTCTTCGACACGCGGGCCGGTGCGGAGTACCGGCTTCCCGATCGCGGCCTGCTCAATCCGAGCCCACCCGCCCGCGGCGACTCGGCCGATGTCAGCGCCCGCACGGCACAGGTGCTCGTCCAGGCGCTCGCGAACTTCGGCGTCGAGGCGACGATCGTGGGAACGATTGCGGGGCCGCGTGTCGTCCGCTACGAGCTCCAGCTCGCACCGGGGACGAAGGTCTCCAAGGTCGCAGGTCTCAAGGACGACCTCTCGTACGCGCTCGCCACGACAGAGATCAGGATCCTCGCCCCGATCCCCGGCAAGCAGGCGGTCGGCGTCGAGGTACCGAACCTCGCGCCCCGGATGGTCACTCTCGGCGACGTCTTCGACGACCTGCCTGCGACCGCGAGCCCGCTCTCGGTCTGGCTCGGGAAGGACATCTCGGGAAACGCCGTCTGGACCGACCTTGCGCGCATGCCGCACCTGCTGATCGCCGGCACTACCGGATCGGGAAAGTCCGGCTGCATCAACACCATCCTGACCTCGATCCTGCTCCGTGCGACGCCGGACGAGTGCCGGATGATCCTGATCGACCCGAAGCGGATCGAGCTCAACTTCTACGAGTCGATCCCGCACCTCCTGACGCCCGTCGTCTCGAGCCCGAAGGAAGCCTCCGCCGTCCTCCACAATGTCGTCGCCGAGATGGAGCGCCGCTACGAGCGGTTGTCACTCGTCCGCGCGCGCAACCTGCACGAGGCGAACCGGGCCTTCAAGGCGCGCGGCGAGGACCCGCTCCCGTACCTGCTCGTCGTGATCGACGAGCTCGCAGACCTGATGATGGTTTCGCCGCAGGCGGTCGAGGACGCGATCATCCGGCTCGCCCAGAAGTCGCGTGCGGTCGGAATCCACCTCTTGCTCGCGACGCAGCGCCCCTCGGTGGACGTGATCACGGGGATGATCAAGGCGAACGTCCCGAGCCGGATCGCCTTTGCCGTCTCCAGCCAGACGGACTCACGCGTGATTCTCGACGGCTCCGGCGCGGAGAGCCTGCTCGGGCAGGGTGACATGCTCTTCAAGCCGCTCGGCACCTCGCGGCTCCAGCGCGTCCAGGGGGCGTTCGTGACCGAGGATGAGATCGCGCTGATCGTCGAGCAGTGCCGTGCCCAGCGCGGCCAGCAGCTCGACGAGACGCTCCTCGAGCTGCCCGAGAGCGCCCCGGCCGAGGACGGCGACGAGCTCGACTTCGATCCGGACGAGGATCCGCTGCTCGACCGCGCGATCGAGCTCGTCGTGCAGACGCAGACGGCCTCCGTCTCGCTCATCCAGCGGCGGCTCCGTGTCGGATACACCCGTGCCGGCCGCCTGATCGACATGCTCGAGCGGCGTGGGATCATCTCGGGCTACGAGGGCTCGAAGCCGCGCCGCGTCCTCGTCGAGGAGCATCAGCTTGCGTCCGTCCTGACGCCACAGTAGACCCAGGGCCTTTACAACCTGCGGCCGGCTCAGCGTCTAGGCTTGAGTGGTTGCGGCTCGGGTGCAACTTCGTGTTGAATCCCGCGTCGAAGTGGGGCGGGAGGCTCCGTCAAAGCAGAATCAAGGAGGGTACGTGGCGATTCGCAAATGGATGGTCGTCGCTTCGCTCGCGCTCGTCGCGGCGCTGGCGCTGACTGTCGCCTCGATCGGGTCGGCCAAGCCGGCGGCATCCGCGAAGTACCGGGTGGCGCTCGTGACCGACATCGGTGGGCTCAACGACAAGGGCTTCAACGCCTCGGCGTATCAGGGCCTGAAGGACGCGATGAAGAAGCTCAACGTGGACGGACGCGTCTTCATCTCCAAGCAAACGTCGGACTACGTCCCGAACCTGTCGGCCGGCGCCAGGGGCTACGACCTGGTGATCGCGGTCGGGTTCCTCATGTCCGACACGACCGCCGCCGTCGCGAGACGGTTCCCGGACGTCAAGTTCGGCATCGTCGACGTGAGCGCTCCCTTCATGAAGGGCAAGCCGAAGAACGTGCGCGGCATCGTGTTCGCGGAGCAGGAGGCGGGCTGTCTGGCGGGCATCGCGGCGGCACGTGTCTCGAAGACGAACGTCATTTCCTCGGTCGGCGGTCTCAAGATCCCGCCGGTCGACGCGTTCATCGCGGGGTACCAGTTCTGCGCGAAGAAGCTGAAGCCGAGCATCACGACGCTGAACGGCTACTCGCAGGAGTTCGTTGCGCAGGACAAGTGCAAGGAAGTCGCGCTGAACCAGCTCGGTGAGGACGCGGACGTCGTCTTCCAGGTGGCCGGTGGATGCGGCCTCGGCGCCGTCCAGGCGGCCAAAGAGGCCGGGAAGTGGGGCATCGGCGTGGACAACGACCAGGGCTTCCTGGGAACACACGTCCTCACGAGCGCCACGAAGAAGGTCAACGTGGGCGTCTACAACACGATCAAGCTCGCGCAGTCGCGCGCCTGGAAGGGCGGCGTCGACACGACGTTCAACGTGAAGAACAAGGGCGTCGGCTTCGGCAAGGTGAGCACGAAGGCGCCGAACCGCGTGGCGCTCGTCAACCTGCTCGGCAAGTGGTCGCGTGATATCTCGGCGGGGAAGGTCAAGCCGCCCCGCACCGTCGCCGGCTGAGCCGGAAGCACACGTAAGAACGTCGCGGGGGGCCCATCGGGCCCGCCCGCCGCGTCCCCCGTCTAGCCTGCGGACCCGTGGCCAGGATCAGCGAGCTCGGCGAGGGACGCGTAGGGCCATGAGCGACTCCACCCCGAGCCGGCTCCGGCTCGTTACCCGCACGGGGCACCCGAGCTTCCTCGACCTCCCGTGGGATGAGCCGCTCGCTGACTGGTCGTCGGATCGCCTCGTGGAAGTCGTCCGCGGCATCAGCCGGCACGTCGTGCGGTTCGTCGAGTACGACGGCGCCCTGTACGCGCTGAAAGAGCTCCCCGAGAGCCTCGCCTGGCGCGAGTATCGGCTGCTCCGCTCGCTTGCCGAGGACGGGATGCCGGTGGTCGAGGTCGTCGGTGTCGCCGCCGGCCGCGGCGAGGACCTGGAGGCAATCCTCGTCACCCGGCACCTGGACTATTCGCTCCCGTTCCGCACGCTCTTCGCCCGCGGCGGTGTCTCCGACCTCCGTCACCGGCTGCTCGACGCCGGGGCCGAGCTGCTCGTCCGCCTCCATCTGGCGGGCTTCTTCTGGGGCGACTTCTCGCTCTCCAACACGCTCTTTCGCCGTGACGCGGGCGCGCTGACGGCCTATCTGGTCGACGCCGAGACCGGCGAGCTCCACCCGACCCTGAGCGACGGCCAGCGGGGGCACGATCTCGAGATCGCGCGCGAGAACCTCGTCGGCGAGCTGATGGACGTCGGCGCCGAGTTCGGTCTCGCGGTCGAGCGTCCGGAGGAGACCGCAAACGAGCTCGTCGAGCGCTACGGCGGGCTCTGGGACGAGCTCGTGCACGAGGAGGTCTTCGGACACGACGAGCGCTACCGCATCGACGATCGGTTGCGCCGTCTGAACGAGCTCGGCTTCGACGTCGAGGAGCTGGAGCTCGTCGCCGGACCGGAGGGCTATCGGTTGAAGCTCAGTCCGCGCGTCGTCGAGCCAGGCCACCATCGACGCCGCCTGCTCGAGACCACGGGCTTGCGGGCGCAGGAGAAGCAGGCGCGGCGCCTGCTCAACGACCTCGCCCGCTACCGCGCTTACATCGAAGACGTTGACGGGCGTCCGCTGCCGTCGAGCGTCGCCGCGGCCCGCTGGCTGATGGACGTCTTCGAGCCTGCGATCGCTGCGATCCCACCCGAGCTCTACGGCAAGCGCGAGGCGGCCGAGATGTTCCACGAGATCCTCGAGCACCGGTGGTACCTGTCGCAGCGCGACGGCAAGGACGTCGGCCTCATCCCGGTGGTCGAGTCGTACGTCGAGACGGTCTTGCGCAACGTCGGCTACGAACGGACCGTGCTCGAAGAGTGACTGCGCCGGCTCGTCACTTTCCTTCGATCGTGCCACCGAGCGCGGCCCCGACCGCCTGCGGGCTGCTGTGCACCGTGTTCTCCCCGAGCTCGATCGTCGCCCAGAAATGGGACTGGATCGCCACTCCCTGCCGGGTACGGTCGTCTGAGCCCGTGTCCGCGCTGACGTTGCTCACGGCATTCTCGTCCACGACGCAGCGGGAATAGTCGCCGCAGAAGATTCCGACTCCCTGTGCGCCGTCGATGTCGTTCTTCTCGACCGAGCCGTCTGACATCTCGGTCATCGTGATCGCCCGCAGCTCCGTCTCCGAGACGCGGTTCTCGCGCACCATGACGCGCGCGAAGTGGACGACGATGCCTTCGAGTCCACCGGTCACGGAGCATCCCTCCACGAGGCTCGGCGCGAGGTCGAAGCCGAAGGAGATGTCGATTCCCTGGATGTAGGCGCCGGAACGCGACCGGATCTCGCAGTCGCGGATCTCGACGGAGCTGCGGCGGACATTGATCCCGTCGAGCTTCGCTCCTTCGACTTCGACTCCGTCGAGGACGACCGCATCTGCCCCGTCGACCTCGATCCCGTGATCGCCGCCGCGCACCGTGACGTTGCGGACGACGATGTCGTCCGCGGTGATCACGATGCCACCTTCGACGACCGCACCGGGCTCGCCGATCAGGCGCTGCGCGCTTGCGAGCACGAGCGGGCCGTCGTGGATTCCGCGCGCGAGCCGGTACGTCGGGGGCTGCATCGACCACGCTGCCCCGAGCGTCGCGAGGGTGACCACCGCGCCGACGGCAGCGAGCGCCCGCCCACTGTGCCCGAGCTCGCCGCTCTCCTCGGCATACGTGAGTCGTCTGGAGGGGAGCACCGCATGGGTGAGCAGCTGGGCGACGACCCATGAGCTCGCGAAGATCGCGAGCGCCGGCCAAAGCGGCGGGTCGACCGAGAGCACCCGAGCGAGAGCCATCGTCAGGATGAGCTCGAGGACGCCGAGCGGGAGCGCCGCCCAGCCCGGCTGATACTCGAACCGGTCGTACACGACGAGGTCGAGCACGAGGCCGACCGCGATCATGCACCCGACGAGCTCGAGTGGCCACCACTCGCGCTGAAGGGGTGAGAGCACGAGGGCGATGAGCAGCGGCAGCACGCTCGCTGCGAGCCGAGACTCGAATCGCCCTCTCAGCGTGTACGACATCGTCTCGACCGGGCAAGGAACCGCCGCGCGACGTATTTCATGCCCGCGAGCGTATCCGCAGCCGGGTAGGCCCACTGGGCGGCAACACCGGCGATGGCAAGGGTCCGGGACGCATCGCAGAGCCGGCCGACGCCGGCGTCGGGCTCCAGAACGACCCAGCGCTCCACCGTGTCGAGTCCATGATCGTCCACGAGCCTCCGGAGAAGCTGATCCTCCCGATAGCCGCGCTTGAAGCCGGTTGCGCAGATCACCTGCTCCGTCTCTCTCCAATCGCTCGCAACGCGAAAGCGGCCCTCGGCCGTCGCCCGCTCGATCGGCTCGTCCCAGGCACGGCCCGGCGGATATGAAGGCGCGGAGAAGCTCGTGAGCAGCTCGGCGCGCCAGTTGGGCTCGGCCCCGTGAAACATCCGGAGACCCCGTTTCGCGAAGAACTGCCGCTCGACGTTCAGCGGTCGCCGGAGCGGCTCGCGCCTGCGGATCGAGACGACGTTCGCGCCGCTGGCAAGAGCGTTCCGCCACTCCGTCGCCGCAGCCATTCCGGCTCCGACGATCGCGACCGAGCCTGTGTAGTCGTGCGGCTCGTAGGCATGAACCGCCCGGCGGTCGCCGAGCACACCATGCGGGAGCGCGAGCCCCGGGTGGCCGGTCGCGAGGACGACATGCTGGAAGACCCCCCGTCCGTCGAGCTCAAAGCCCCCGGGTACGGCCGCGACGCGTGAGATCTCGAAGGGCTGAAAGCTCGCATCCCACGAGGTTCGCGCCCGCAACTCCTCGACGTGGTCGAGGAACTCGGCGACCGACGGGCGGTAGCGATCACAGACCGAGCGTAGAAGCGGCCCGACGGTACGGCGGCGGCGCGCCTCGCGCACTGCGAGGCCCGGGAAGCTGCGGGCGGAGCAGTGCCCGTCACTCTCGGAGCGCATCTCGGTCTGACGGATCGCCGCTACGCGCGGACGCCAGCAGGCGACCGGATCCGGGTCGTTGTCGAAGACGGCGATCTCGCCCGCCTCGATCCCGGCGTGGCGTAGCGTCGCGTACGTCGTGAATCCGGCGAGCCCACCGCCGACGATCGCGTACACCCGGGCGCGCCTACTTCACCGAGCCGGCGAGCAGCCCCTCGACGAAGTACCGCTGGAAAGCGAAGAAGACCCCGAGCGGGATGATGAGCGAGACGAAGGTCGCGGGCGCGATCAACTCGATGTTGGCGCCGAACTGGCGGAGCTGCGAGAAGATCGCGACCGTGATCGGCTGTGTCTCGCGACAGAACGTCAGAGCCACGAGCAGGTCGTTCCACGTCCAGAGGAACTGGAAGATGCCGAGCGAGGCGATCGCCGGCAGGCCAAGCGGGAGGATCAGGCGGAGGAAGATGCGGATCTCGGATGCCCCGTCGATCCGCGCGGCCTCCATCAGGTCTCTCGGGATCCCGATGAAGAAGTTCCGCAGCAGGAAGATCGCAAACGGCAGCCCGAATGCTGTATGGAAGAGGATCAGGCTCAGCGTGGTGTCGAAGATCCCGAGCTTGTTGTAGAGCGAGAAGATGGGGATCAGCGCCATCTGCAACGGCACCACGAGCAAAGCGATGACGAGGATGAAGAGCCAGTCGCGACCCGGGAAGTCGAGCCAGGCGAACGCATAGCCCGCCATCGCGGCGACGATGATCGGCAGGATCGTGCCGCCGACCGCCACGATCAGGGTCGTGAAGAGCGCCGAGATGAGCGTGTCATTGTCGAAGACCGCCTCGTAGTTCTCGAACGTCACCTTGCTCGGCTCCGAGAAGAGCTGCCACCAGCCCTGGTCGCCGAAATCCCCCGGCGAGAGCAATGACGTGAGAAAGAGACCGAGCGTCGGCACGAGCCACAGCAGGCCAATGACGACGAGGAAGATGTGCACGGGTGCTCGCCCGAGAAACCGGAGGATGCGGGCTGAGAGCCGCTCGTCCTCGGCCGGTGGTGCTGTGATCGGGCCTGCGGTCTCTGCGTGTGCCATCACAGCTCCCTTCGGAAGCGCCGGATGTTGAGCGCCAGAATCGGGACTACGAGCAGAAAGATGAAGACGGCGATCGCGGAGCCGACGCCGAAATCGTTCGAGCCACCGAAGGCCGTGCGCCACATCTGCAGCGCGAGCACCGTCGCGTCGTCCTGGACGGAGCCGGGCGCGATCGCGATCACGATGTCGAACACCTTGAGGACGTTGATCAGCATGGTGATGAAGACGACCGTCAGCACGGGCGCGAGCAGCGGGACGGTGACACGCCGAAAGACCTGCCATTCCGTACCGCCGTCGGTCCGGGCCGCCTCGAGCACGTCGCGCGGGATCGCGGCGAGACCGGCCGCGATGACGACCATCGCGAAGCCCGCCCAGATCCAGAGGTAGGAGATGAGGATCGCGGGGGTGACGAGCTTCTCCCCGAGCCAGGTGACGCCCCCGAAGGACTGCGAGAACGACTCCGACCCGATTGCAACGCTGTATTCACCCGACTCCACCTCGTCGAAGGAGAACGTCCCATCGGTCGCGGTCATGGTCGAGCCGACGGCGCCGCCGCCGCTCGTGCGGAGCTTCACGGTCACGCCCGGAAGGCCGAGCTCGTCGGGCTCGACCTCTCCCGCCGTACCGCCACCCGGCTTGAAGTCCCGCCACACGACACCCCTGATCCCACCCTGCAGCGCTTCAGGTCGGACGGCCTGCTCGGCGTCGTCCGGCACCTCGGACGAGCCGATCGCCGTCAGGCCGAGGAGCGCGATGTCGCCGCGTCCCACGGGCTCGGCGAGCCGGATGGTCCCTTGCGAGGTTCCCTCGAGCGCGTCGGACGACGGCCGCGCGTCCGCCAGCACCCCGCCGGAGGAGAACGAGTCCTTGACGACCGCGATTCCGGCGTTCAGCGCCCCCCGGTCCGGCTCCTGGAGATAGACGATCCGCCAGGTGATCCCCGCCGCGAACGCGGAGATCGCCATCGGCATGAAGACGGCCGTCTTGAATGCGACCGACCAGGGGATCCGTTCGGTGAGCACGGCGAACACGAGCCCCACCGAGGTCACGAGCGCAGGCACGACGAGTACCCAAATCGCGTTGTTCTTGATGGCGGTCAGGATGACGTCGCTCGTGAAGAGCGTCTGGTAATTCTGCAGCCCGACGAACTCGTCACCCGACTCGTCGAAGAAGCTGCGCCAGATCGTCGTCAGCGTCGGGTAGACGATCCAGACACCGAGGAAGATCGCGGCAGGGGCGAGGAACCCGGCGGCGAGCGCGTGCCTACGCCAGCCGCCGGACTCCACGGCCTCGGGGGTCGGGGTGACGGGGGGGTCCCCCGCCACCGATCCGGTCACGCTCATCTCGGTGCCTGCCGAGATACGAACTCAGTCATCTGGTGCGTCGTCTCCTAGCGTGTCCTGGAACCGGTGTAGGTGCCGGACCTGTCCGGCACCGAGTGCCGCGGGAGTCGCAAGGCTCCACCGGGGCACTCTCCGGTGGAGCCTTGCGAGACGCGGCGCTAGCCGAATGCCTTCGCCGCCGCATCCTCCATCTGCTGCGTGATTCCGTCGACGTCGTCCGGGTTCTGGACGAAGTCCTGGAAGAGCTTGAAGAGACCCTGACCGACCGTGCCGCCGAACGCGGCAGGCTGGAGGTCGGACAGATCGAAGCGGAACACCTCCGCCTCGCTCAGCGCCCCGGCCGCCGTCTGCTGGATCGCGTCCGGGTACGTCCCCGTGTCGAGATCCTGGTTGAGCGATCCGAAGCCACCCCGCTCGGCCCAGATCTCCGCCGCTTCGACCGTCGTCAGGTAGCGGATGAACGCCTGTGCGGCGGGGCTGTCCTTGAACATGACGACCGTGTCGCCACCTCCCACGACGGACGGGGCGGAGTCGTTGATCGCCGGAAAGTCGAACACGTTGTAGTCGGTCTCGGGCTCGAGCCCGGACTCGACCGCGCCGGGAACGAAGTCGCCCTCGATCACCTGGGCGGCCTTCGGGCTCTCGGAGAAGACGTTCGACACCGACGTCGGGAAGTCGGTCTGCAGCGCCCCCGTCGTTCCACCGGCGATGTTGTCGCCGTTCCCGACGACCTTTGCCATCTCGGTGAGGGCGTCTTTCACCGACTGGTCGGTCCAGGGGATCTCGTGCGCAGCGAGCTGGTCGTACTTCTCCGGGCCCGCGGTCCGCAGGTAGATGTTCTCGAACAGGTCGGTGAGCGTCCAGCCGTCGGCGCCGCCGATCGAGAACGCCGGGATGCCGGACGCGCCGATCGTGTCCGCCGCGGCGAGGAAGTCGTCCCACGTTCCGGGCGGCTCGACGCCGGCGTCCTCGAACGCGGCGACGTTGTACCAGACGAGGGACTTGTTGGCCGCCTTGAAGAGGAACCCGTACAGCGTGTCGTCGACCGAGCCGAGCTGGACGGCCGAGTCGCCGAGATTCGTCTCGACGTCCTCCCGCGCGAAGTCGAGCGGCTGTAGAGCGTCCTTCTCCACGAAGTCGCGCACGAGTCCGGGCTGACCCAGAAACGCGATGTCGGGCGGGTTGCCGCCCTCGACTGCCGTCGAGAGCTGCGTCGGCAGCTGATCGCCGCCAGAGGTGTAGTTCACCGTGACGCCGGAATTGGCCTCGGTGAATCCGTCGATCACGGCCTGGAACGCCTCCTGCTCGGCTCCCGACCAGATTGCGGTCACGGCGAGCGTGCCCGAGACGTCTCCGCCGTCCCCGCTACTTCCGCCGTCATCTCCGCCGCAGCCGGCGGCGATCAGAGCGAGCGCTCCGATCAGCGTGAGCGCTGCCGCGCGCCCGCGAATTCTCCTCGTCATGAAGTGGCTCCCTTTCTCTCGTCGTAGATTCCGAGTCCCGTATCGGGATCGAAGAAATGCAAGGCACGGGTGTCGATCGCGGCCTCCACCGCCTCGCCGGCGCCCACCCGGGACTGCGCCCCGAAGCGGCCGACGAGCGTCGCGCCTGACCCCTGCTCGAGGTCCTCGGCGGTCCCACCGGCATCGTGGGCGAGCTCGCGCACCTCGTCCGTGACAGCCGGTCTGGCGTCGATCGTGAAGTGGGCCATGACCTCTGCGCCGAGCGCCTCTCGTAGCGTCATCGTGCCGCGCAGGCGCGGACCGTCCGGGGCCTCCTCGAGCGAAGCGTCCTCGAGATGCTCCGGACGGAT
>JACDBY010000407.1 GCA_013694685.1 Actinomycetota bacterium | reverse complement strand
TCCAGGTCGAGGACTGACACTTGGAAGCCGGCACTGTGGCAACGGGAATCGGCTGGCGGCTCTGGGCGCTCGTGCCGCTCGTCCTGCTCGCGCTCGCGGTGGCGCTCGTCGTCTCGCAGGGCGACCGCGCGGTCGACCTCGTCGGCGGTCGCCCGCCGCCGGCAGACGAGTTCGACGTGCGGCGGGCCGAGTTCCGCGAGGGCGAGATCCGGCTCCAGGTACGGAACCCACAGCGCGACGATCTCACGATCGCGTTCGTCACGGTCGACGACGCGATCGTGCCGTTCTTCCTGGAGGGGCCGGCGACCCTCGGGCGCCTGCGCTCGAGCACGATCGTCGTTCCGTTCGACTGGGTCGAGGACGATCCGATCGCGATCGGGGTCACGAGCTCGACCGGAATCCAGACCACGCACGAGGTCGCGGCTGCGCGGCTGACACCGGAGCCGGAGATCCGCGGGTTCCTCGGCTACGGCCTGATCGGCCTGCTCGTCGGTGTCGTCCCCGTGGCGCTGGGGTTGCTCTGGCTGCCGTCGCTTCGCCGCGCGCGCCCGGAGTGGGTCGCGGCGTTCATGGCGCTCACGGGCGGGCTCCTGACGTTTCTCGGTGTCGAGGCGCTCTTCGAAGCCTTCGAGCTACAGGCGGCGCTTCCACCGGCGCTCGGCGGTCCGGGGCTGGTCCTGCTCGGGCTTGCGGCAAGCGCGCTCGGGATGACATTCCTCTCCTCACGCCTCTCGCGGGGACGGACAGGCACGACCGGGCTCGCCCTGGCCCTCCTCGTCGCGATCGGAATCGGGGTGCACAATCTCGGCGAGGGGCTCGCGATCGGGACGTCGTTCGCAACCGGCGAGCTTCAGCTGGGCGCATTCCTCGTGATCGGGTTCATGGTGCACAACGTCACCGAGGGACTCGGGATCGCCGCGCCGGCGAGCAGCGTCCGCGTGTCGCTCGCGCGGCTCGTGGCGCTCGCGCTCATCGCCGGCTCGCCCGCGATCCTCGGCACCTGGATCGGCGGCTACGCGTCGAGCGACCTCCTGACACCGGTCTTCTTTGCGCTCGCGGCCGGCGCGGCCCTGCAAGTCGTGGTCGAGGTCGGTCGCTACGTGGCGCGCACGGCGCCCGGCGGTTTGCGCTCGGGCTGGGTGATCGGCGGCTACCTGGCCGGGATCGTCGCGATGTGGGGTACCGGGCTCCTCGTCGGGTAGAACCACTCCAGATGCGCATCCGCGTGATTCTCTTCGTGCTCGTCGCGACAGTTGCCGCCGGCTGCGGACCGATCTCGGAGAGCTCGCTCCCCGACCTCTCGGACCGCGAGACGATCCGTGTCGTCACGACCGTCGGGATGATTGCCGACGCGGCCGAGCGCATCGGGGGGCCGCGCGTCGAGGTGGAAGGGCTGATGGGCCCCGGGGTCGACCCGCATCTCTACAAGGCGAGCGAGGGTGACGTCCGCCGGCTCGAGCGGGCCGACGTGATCCTCTACGGCGGCCTCCATCTCGAGGCGAAGATGGCCGACATCCTGGAGCGGATCGGGGAGCGGCGGCTGACGAGCGCGGTCACCGACGGGATCCCGCGCGGCGACCTGATCGTGGCCGGCGGCGATCAGTACGACCCGCACGTGTGGTTCGACGTCGCGCTCTGGACCGGCGCCGTACGTAAGGTGCGGGACACGCTGGCGGCCGCCGACCCCGCCCACGCGCCGGGGTACCGGGCACGCGCGGCCCTCTATCTCGCCGAGCTCGACGCGCTGGATGCCGAGGCGCGCTCGAAGAGCGAGGCAGTGCCTCGGGCCGCACGCGTGATCGTCACCGCACACGACGCCTTCGGCTACTTCGGACGCGCGTACGGCTACGAGGTGATCGGTCTCCAGGGGATCTCCACGGTTTCCGAGGCAGGAGCGAAGGACGTGCGCCGGCTCGCCGACCTGATCGCGTCCCGTCGGATCCCTGCCATCTTCGTCGAGTCGTCGGTCGCCCCGCGCACGATCGAGGCGGTGCAGGAGGCGGTGCGCTCGCGCGGGTTCGACGTCGCGATCGGCGGGAGCCTCTATGCCGACGCGATGGGCTCCGAGGGCACGCCCGACGGGACGTACGTCGGCATGGTGCGACACAATGTCGACACGATCACGCGGGCGCTCGGAGGTCCTGGATGAGCCTGGACGGCCGCACACCTGCGATCGAGGTCACCGACCTCACCGTCGCCTACGGCGAGAAGCCGGTGCTCTGGGACGTCGACGTGGAGATCCCCCAGGGGACGCTGACCGCGATCGTCGGCCCGAACGGAGCGGGCAAGACGACGCTCATCCGCGCGATCCTCGGGCTCGTCGAGCCGGCGGCGCGTCGCGTACGTCCCGCAGCGCGGCTCGGTCGACTGGGACTTCCCGACGGATGTCCGCGACGTCGTGCTGATGGGGCGCTACGGCCACCTCGGCTGGCTCCGCCGCCCGGGCAGGATCGAGCGGGAGGCGGCCCTCGACGCTCTGAGGCGGGTGGAGATGGACGCGTACGCCCGTCGGCAGATCTCGCAGCTCTCCGGCGGCCAGCAGCAGCGCGTCTTCCTCGCGCGGGCGCTCGTGCAGGACGCCGAGCTCTACCTGATGGACGAGCCGTTCCAGGGCGTCGACGCGACGACCGAGCACGCCATCGTCAAGCTCCTGCAGGAGCTTCGCTCACGAGGGAAGACGATCGTCGCCGTGCACCACGACCTCCAGACTGTCGTCGAGTACTTCGACCGCGTGGTTCTCCTGAACGTCCGCCTCGTCGCAAGCGGGCCCGTCGACGAAGCTTTCACCGACGAGGCGCTGCGCCGTACGTACGGCGGTCGCTCCGGCCTCTTCGGTCGGAACGGCACATGACGCTCGCGACGTTCCTCGTCGACGACTACACACTGCGGACGGTCGCACTCGGCGCGGTCGCGCTCGGGTTCGTGAGCGGTGCTCTCGGGACCTTCGCCGTCCTGCGCCGACAGGCACTGCTCGGCGACGCGATCTCGCACGCCGCCCTGCCCGGCGTCGTCTTCGCCTATGTCCTCCTCGGGACGAAGGGATCGCTCGCGCTCATGGTCGGCGCGGCGGTCGCGGGCTTCCTCGGGACGCTCCTCGTGTCGGCGATCGTCCGCTCGACGCGCGTGAAGGAGGACGCTGCCCTCGGGCTCGTGCTGTCCGTCTTCTTCGGGATCGGGCTCGTTCTCCTGACGTGGGTGCAGCGGCGACCGGATGCCTCGCAGGCCGGGCTCGACCGGTTTCTCTTCGGTCAGGCGGCGACCGTGCTCCGCGAGGACGTCGTCACCATCGCGGTGGTGGGCGCGGTCGCGCTCGTCGTCGTCGCGCTCGCGTGGAAGCACCTCAAGGTCCTCTCGTTCGACCCCGAGTTCGGCGCCAGCCTCGGGCTCCGGATGCGGGCAACCGAGATCCTCCTCACTTCTCTGCTCGTCGTCGCGATCGTGATCGGGCTGCAGATGGTCGGCGCCGTGCTGATGAGCGCGATGATCGTCGCGCCCGCCGCGGCCGCGCGACAGTGGACGAACCGCCTCGGCGCGATGACGATCGTCGCCGCCGGGCTCGGGGCCGCCGCAGGGGTGACGGGCGCCGTCGCCTCCTCCCAGGTCGAGCGGCTGCCTACGGGTCCAGCGATCGTGCTCGTCGCGACCTTCCTCGTCGTCGTCTCGTTCCTGCTCGCGCCGCGCGGTCTCGTCGTGCGCGCCATGCGTGCCCGACGCGCGCGGTCTCGGCTCGGAACCCACGTCGTGCTCGCCGATCTCGCCGCGCTCGAGCGTGCGCACGGTGGGCCGGGTCGTGCCCATCCGGCGGCGACCGTCGGACTCCTCGAGGAGACCGACGCGACCGCGGCCCTCGTCGCGCTCGAGCGTGACGGTCTCGTCGCGCGCGATCTGGAGGGTAACTGGGCGCTGACCGACCGCGGTCGCGTGGAGGCGCGGAGGCGATGACCCAGGGCCAGCTCGAGATCCAGGCGATCGCCGTGGTCACCGCCGTCGCCTGCTCCCTGGTCGGCACGTTCCTCGTCCTGCGGCGTCAGTCGCTCCTCTCCGACGCGATCGGGCACTCGGTGCTCGTGGGGATCGCGGTCGCGTTTCTCGTCACCGGGACAACGACCTCGCCGCTCCTCCTGATCGGCGCGGCGCTGACGGGTGTCGTCACCGTCGCGCTCGTCCAACTCGTGACCTCGACGCGGCTCGTGCGAGAGGACGCGGCCATCGGACTTGTCTTCCCGGCGCTCTTCTCGATCGGGGTGATCATCGTCTCGCGCTACGCCGACGGCGTGCACCTGGACACCGACGCGGTGCTGCTCGGCGAGCTCGCGTTTGCGCCGTTCGATCGGCTGGAAGCCTGGGGTTGGGACTTCGGTCCCGCCTCGCTGCTCCTGATGGGCGCGGTACTCGTCGTCGACGCGATCGTCGTCGCCGTGCTCTGGAAGGAGCTGAAGCTCTCGACTTTCGATCCCGCGCTCGCGCTGGCACTGGGTTTTACACCTGTCGTCCTCGACTACGTGCTGATGAGCCTCGTCTCGGTCACGGCGGTCGGGGCGTTCAACGCCGTCGGCTCGATCCTCGTCGTGGCGCTGATGATCGCGCCGCCGGCCGCCGCCTACCTGCTGACCGACGGTCTCGGGCGGCTAGTCGTCTTCGCGGGGGCGATCGCGGCCGGCTCGGCGCTCGGCGGCTATTGGCTCGCCGTCGCCCTCGACGCCTCGATCGCCGGTTGCATCGCCGCCTGCTGCGGGATCGCGTTCGGGCTCGCCTGGCTCCTCGCACCCGGGCGGGGTCTCGTCGCAGCCATACGGCGGCGCGCACGGCAGCGGCTCGAGTTCGCCCAGACGATGCTCGCGATCCATCTCGCGAACCACGAGGGCCTCCCCGAGGCGGCGGTCGAGAATCGCGTCGGGCACCTCGGCGAGCACCTGCGCTGGGACAGTGACTTCGCCGGGCGCGTCGTCCGTCATGCGGAGCGTCGCGGGCTCGTCGTCTCGAGCGCGGACGTGCTCTCGCTGACCGATCTCGGGCGGACGGTCGCGCAGGAGGCCGTGACGCGGTAGGGGCCGGACCTGTCCGCCCCGCATTCCAGGCGCCGCGAGCGCCTCAGCGCATGACGAGGGCCCGCAGTCGGGCTCGCTCGATGGACGTCGTGAAGCCGAGCGCGAGGAGCGCCGGCGGATACGCCAGGATCAGCACGAGCGCGAGCGCGAGGCCGCCGTTCGCCGCGGCGCCGACGGCTGCGAGCGCGACCGCGGCCAGCGCGGCCGTGGCGACCCGGCGCCACTGGTAGGGCACCGGATAGATCCGCTGCGACCACCACGCCATTCCGACCGCCATCGTCCCGTAGGCGGCAACGGTCGCGATCGCGGCGCCGATCATCCCGTACGTCGGGATCAGAGCGATGTTCAGAGCCACGTTGACGACGGCCGCGACGCCCGTCACGACCCAGTTGAACTGTGTCCGGCGCATGCGCCCGACCCCGATCGCGACGACGATGTACGCGGCGTACGCGACCGTCGAGAACGCGAGCGGCCCGACGACGTCGGCCGACTCGGCGAAGGCCGGGTCGGCGAGCAGATCGACGATCCAGGGCGCGAGGAGCGTCAGGGCGAGAGCCACCCAGGCGGTCACGACCGTGAGATACGTCAGCACGTAGGCGTACGTGCGACGCGCTTCCCCCTCGTCGCGGATCGAGTAGGCGAACGCCGGCCACGCGGTCCGGAACGCGGTCAGCAGGAGCACCATCGCCGAGGCGATGCGCAC
>JACDBY010000391.1 GCA_013694685.1 Actinomycetota bacterium | reverse complement strand
TAGAGGCTCCAGCCCGTGATCCTGCCGTCGTCGAGGACTGCGTCGGAGAACGCCTTCAGCTCGTCGGCGTTCATCCGGTTCGCGACGCCCCCCGCCGCGTGCACGACGATCGGCCGTCCGACCGCCGACCGCAGGAGACGGAGCGAGCGGGCGACATAGCCGTACGTCGCGTCGTAGCCCGGGAAGCCGCCGCCTGTGTAGAGCATCGGCGCGAACGCGTCGACCTGCGTCGCGATCTCCGCCCACGGAAAGCTCGGCCACCAGCTCAGGTGGCGCTCGAAAGCGCGCGGCGGGTATGTGATCGCAGCCACGGGCGTCGCGCCCGCCGCCGACCGGAGACGCGTGAGAAGGTCGAGCATCCTCGCTGTCCGGCGTGGCACGTTCTTCTCGCGGAGCGACTCGATGTCGAGCGCGACGCCGTCGAAGCGACCGCCCGTCTGCGTGACGAACGAGAGCATCGCCCGGGCGCGCCGGAGGTCGCGGGCCGGCTTGTCGTGACCCGGGAGGTACCACGCGACCACCTCGATCCCCTGGGTGTGCAGCGCGTCGACGAGCCGGCCGAGCCCACTCGGCTCGACGACGTCGACCGTCGAGCGGTCGTTCGCGGTCTCGATCCACGCCGTCCGGACCCCGCGCGCGGCGAGCCGTGCCGCGGTCGCGTTCGGCGTGCGGTAGAGCGCGGTGTCGTAGATGTCGATCCACGTTCCGAGTCCACCGAACACCTCGGCGCTCGCGGCGCGACGCTCCTGGGCGGTGAGCCGCTCGGGCGAAGCCCGACCTTGTGTCGAATCGACACAGAGTGCGACGACCGCGACGGCGACCGCTGCGAGGGCGACGGGGCGCACGGCCGGAGCGTAAGCAGGCTCTGTGAGGGTTCCGTGAGGCGCGCGCGCCCTTGAACCTCCACCGGAAGTGCCGTAGGTTCTCCACGAGACATTCCAGGACGAAAGGAGCTCCGATGGCGAACGGCAACGGACGGCTCGGCGGCATCGGCCTCGGCGGGATCCTCGTCATCCTCGGGATCGCTCTCGCGATCTTCTGGAGCCTCTGGATCGGGATCATCATCGCCGTGGTCGGGCTCGTCGCCTTCGGCGGGTTCGCCAAGGGCCGCTGGTACTAGAACCGCTCCAGCTCGAGCAACACTCGGCTCCGAGCGCGAAACGACCACCTCAGCTCCGCTCGTCCTCGAGCGCCGATGGGGTGGGAACTCGAGGAACGGCTAGGATGCAGGCCTCGCGGGTGTAGCTCAGTTGGTAGAGCATCAGCTTCCCAAGCTGAGGGTCGTGGGTTCGAGCCCCATCGCCCGCTTCACGATTCATGCCGCATCGCGGCCCGTCCCAGCTCGACGGGCCGCTCGATGTAAACCGGAATGTGCAACTGGAGGCGTCGAGCACGTGCCCGAACGCGCTCGAGAGCGCGGTGCGGGGCTCGTCCGCGTTGTGCGCCCGGTCGAACTCGTGGCTGTAGATCTGGAGTGCGATCGGGGAGTTCGCGCGGCAGAGTTGACGGTCGGGCAGGCGGGGGGCGCGACGGCACACACCGTCACGTCAATGCAACCTGGCTCCGCCGGCCTACTGCACGTGGGATCGGGGATCTAGCTGCTCAGCAACTTGAGCGGCATCACCTTGTTTCTCCACGATGACGAATCCGTCTCTCTTCTGGATGACCCGCTCGTACCCGTGTTCTGTGAGCTCGTGACCGGGGCTGCAGATGAACCATCGCGCGTCTGTCCGGGCCTCCTCGTACGCGTTGCGCGAAAGGCGAAGGATGGCAAGACATTCCGGGCGGCCGCACTCGCACACGAACGGAATGAGAAGCGCATCCGGGGCAACCCGCTGCGCCGTGGCCTCAATCTCTTCATTGACCGCGCGCACCTTGGCCTCGTTCTCGGCGATTCGGCGCGCGGTCACCTCCTCGGCTTCGCGGGAAGGCTCAGGCACGGGGGTCCGTTGCACTGGCGATTTCTTCGGGAAGCCCGTCCTTCTTGTCAACGACGACGAAGTCGACGTGCTGCTCAACGACGCTCTCGATCTGGGAGATCACGTGGTCGCTGGCCACGATGAACCTGTCCGACTGCGCCCGGACGGCCTCGTAGACAGACCTGTGAACGTTGATCACATCGCCGCAGGTCGCATATCCGCATTCGCAGACAAGACCGACCGTATCGAGCTGCGCGCCCAGTTGGTTGAGCGAGGCGATCTGCTCGTTCACCTCGCGGAACAACGCCTCGTTCTGCCTCACCCGTGCGACGCGCGCCGCATCCAACGGATTGGTACCCCCCGCCTCCATCGCCGGGGGGATGCCCTTCTCC
This sequence comes from Actinomycetota bacterium, assembly GCA_013694685.1. Taxonomy (GTDB): domain Bacteria; phylum Actinomycetota; class Thermoleophilia; order Gaiellales; family Gaiellaceae; genus Gaiella. The sequence continues at coordinate 3,072 of JACDBY010000391.1, read as the reverse complement.
CACACCGAACAAACCCCGCTTGCCAGACCAACTGCTGTTGCTCCTGTGACGCCGACTAGGATTCCGGCCCGTACAGAGGCGCGCGCGAGAGAAAGCGGGTTACGCAATTACCCTGCGATGGTCGACGAACATCACATTGGTCGAGCCCCCTTGAGGGCTGCTTGATCCCGGGAGCGACCCGGCCCCGCTTCGGCCATGGCTCTCTGAAGGCGTCGCTCGCCCGAACTCAGTTCCCGGCACATCGATGAGTCGGCTGCAAGGCCCTGGGAGGTTGAGATACGCCGCACCAAGTGGGAGGCCCGCTCTCGAACGGGCGCGCGGAGCCGGGTCCTCATCGAGCGACCTAGACCTAGTTGCCGTCCCCGTCAGGTTCTTCGACTGACGTGGATCTGTGGCGTCTAAAGACGAGCTGGTCATAGTAGGTGACCTCCTCGAGCCCGTCGTACTCGTCACGGGCAACGATGCTCAGGACGTTTCGGCCTTCGTACTCTTCGTGGGCGAGGTCGGCGACCAAGTCTTGGGTGCGACCGGATTCGAGTCGCGTCCGGAGAGCGAGGGGAATCAGCAGGTGCGCACGCTGCCTCAGGCCCGGTTCGATAGAGCCGTCCGGTTGGCCTAGAACTCCCGCCTTCGCTTCGTCCTGCCGCAAGTCGTACGCCTGCCTCTCTTGGGCGCGCCGCGCCGGTGGAACTGGTCCGTTACCCGCTCGGGGGGTACTTTCAACCGGGGACCGCCCCACCGAACATGCCGGCAAACGCGAACGCCTCTGGTTTCCTCGAACGAGGGAATTCTCCGGCCATCACGGTGGGGTATGAATGGCCACCATCCGAGCTCGAGGCGGACACAGCAATGAGCTCGCACGCCCACGTGACCGAATCTGACGTCCGCATGATGCTCGACTCGGGCGTCAACCCATTCACGTCATCGAGCGGCTCGTCAGGCAGGCGACTGCCAACGATCGTCAGGATCATGAGCCGAGGGCCAGACACGCTCCATGAACATGGACGTGCCGCTGTTACGGCCAAACGAGGACACGACCCGCGGGGCAGGACTCGCCACGACTCGTCGTTCGGCACCGCCTACCGACCGAGGAGGCTCCGAAGGCGGTCGAGCCAGCTGACGTGCCCTCGCCGCTGGTTCGGCGAGAGCGGTTTCGCTTCGACGTGTTGGGTCGTCGCCTCGAGGCTTACCTCCAGGGCCCCCAGCTCCTCGTCGGGGGTACCGCTCCACCCGACGAGGGCGCGAAGCTGGGGCCGGGCCAGGACGCCTCCGGGTCTGCGCCAGCACTCGAGAAACTCTCGCAGCTGCTCGTCTGTGTAGCCGTCCGGCTCGGGCTCCGAACGGTCATCCATCTTCATCCGGGCCGGTCGGACGGGTCGTTGCCATACGAGTTGCGCTCGCCGATCGTTCCGTCCTCGTTGTGGATCACGTGTTCGGTCTGCCGACGCCGCGCCTCGTCACGTCCGGCCGCGACTGCGACCTCCTTCGTCGAGTACGAGCCGGCCAGCGGCTCGTCCTGCCCTTCGATCGTGGTGCGCCACGAGCCATCGCGGTGCACGGTGTGTACGAACCCGTCCGCCATCGGAACGCCTCCCTCGTCGCTTCCAAGCGGCGATACCCGAAGCGTCGAGAGCTCAATCGCGGGCACGCTGCGAGGGAGGCCTACCTTCAAGCGACGGACGACCGACGCGACCGCGCCTGCCGGGCGCGGTCGTAGAACGTGTACACGGCCATGAGCGAGAGGAAGAGCGCGACGGCGATCACGACCCAGCTGAGGATCGGGACCGAGACGAGCCACGCACCCACGGCGACCGCCGCGGCGCCTAGACCGATCGCGCCGACCCGAACGATCTCCCGCAGGTCGGGAGGCCCGGCTCCCTGGTGTCGCCGGGGACGTGAACGTCCGGCCCCTGCGGGTCGTAGAGCACGAGCTCGTGCGCGACCGCCACACGCTGAAGGTCCTCGAGGAACGCGTCGGGCGCAGACCAGCTGTAGTCGAGGGAGACGACCCGGTCCGAGCGCTCCGGCGTCCCTGCTCAGGTCGGAGTCTCATCCTCGTCTCTGCCTTCGTCCCAGTCGTCGACCGGGTCGAGGGCGACGATCTCGTCGTAGAACCGCGCGACGTCCGGGCTCGCCTCGAACGCGCTGTCGTCTCCCGTCTCGTAGAAGTCGTCGAGCAGCGCGCGGGCGGCGTCGGCGTCGTCGACGAGCGGCGCCTTCCACACGATCAACGTCCCGCTCAAGACTCAGCGATAGTCGGGGTTCGGGGAGTCGAAGCGACAGCCCGCATCCCACGTCGACCGCTGGTTGCCGTGCGCCGGGACGCCCCCGGCGTCCTTCAGCAGGCGTGCGAGGTGGAACAGGTTCCACGTCATGAACGTCGTCGACCGGTTCGTGAAGTCGTTCTCCGGTCCGCCCGAGCCCTCGTCGAGATACGACGGGCCGGGCCCAGCCTCGCCGATCCAGCCCGCGTCGGCCTGCGGCGGGATCGTGTAGCCGAGGTGCTGGAGCGAGTAGAGGACGTTCATCGCGCAATGCTTGATCCCGTCCTCGTTCCCCGTCACGAGGCAGCCACCGACCTTTCCGTAGTAGGCGTACTGGCCGTGCTCGTTCAGCACGGCCGAGTTCCCGTAGAGCCGCTCGATCATCCGCGTGCAGACCGACGACTTCTCGCCGAGCCAGATCGGCGTCGCGAGGACGAGAACATCGGCCGCCTGCACGCGCTCGTACAGCGTCGGCCAGGCGTCGCTCGCGGCGCCGTGCTCGCGCATGTCGGGATAGACGCCAGGTGCGAGCTCCTCGTCGACGGCGCGGAACTGGTCGACGGTGACCCCGTTCGCCCCCATGATCGCGACCGAGACGTCGACGAGGCCCTGCGTGTGCGAGCGTTCGGGGGACGGCTTGAGCGTGCAGTTGACGAAGAGCGCCCGCAGACCGGTGAAGTCGTGCTCGCTCGTCTCGCAGAGCTCGCGCTGGAACGCGGTAAGCGTCGAACCCGTCACGCGGCCACGCGCACGACGACCGTGCTCATTCGTGACGCACCGGTGCGGTCGACGACCCGCACGCGCAGCC
>JACDBY010000376.1 GCA_013694685.1 Actinomycetota bacterium | reverse complement strand
GTAGTAGACGGGCGCACAGGCGACGTGGATCTTCGCTGCCCAGTCCTGCGCGTCCCGCGCTGCGGGCGGCGTCACGAGCTGGTAGCGACGGACGAGATCCCACCAGGCTGCCGAGAGATCGGCCTCCGGATCCCCGTAGAACGCGCGCTCGAAGTTCGTCATCACGAGCACCCAGCGCGTGAAGACGAGGAGCTCGACCGCAAGCGCGGCGCGAAGCGGGCCGTCGAGGCGCTCTGCCTCGTCGGCGTCCACGCCGGCGACGTCGCGGAGCCAGTCCGCCTCCTGCGCGAGGCGGCCCATCAGGATCGCCATGCCCTCGGTCATCGTCAGATGGCAGTCGCGAAGGAGCCAGGGCAGCGACGGGTCGAAGCCGATGTCGTACGACCCGTGGCCGAGCTCGTGGAGCATGGTGTCCGCCCAGTAGCGGTCGGGCTGGACGTTCGCGAGGACGCGCACGTCGCCTTCGCGGTCGACGTCGATGCAAAACGCGTGCTGGGACTTCCCGTCGCGCGCGAAGAGGTCGCTGCGGTCGAGGATCGGGGCGGTCTCGATGCCCATCCTGGTGTAGGTGTCGCGCGCGAGGGCGACGACGTCCTTGCCGGCGAAGACCTCGGTCAGGTCGACGCCGCCCGCTGCAGGCACCTCCTGGAAGAACGGATCCTCGTAGTGCCAGGGCCGCAGCTCCGATACCGCGACGCCGAACCGCCCCGCGAGGCTCGCGTCCGTCGTCTCCTTCCAGCGCGCGAACGAGTCGGCAGTCAGCCGGTCGCACTCCTCCAGCGTCGCGACGAGCCGCTCCTCGTCCATCTCCGAGGTGGCGAGTGCGAGCGCGAACCAGTCGCGGTAGCCGAGCGAGCGGGCGGCCTCGTTCCGGAGCCGCGCGAGCTCGCGCACGTCGTCGGCCACTGCAGCCCCGACCGTCTTCGACGCCTCCCACGCCTCGCGACGCTCGTCCTCGTCGTCGCTCACGCGAAGGATCCGCTTGATCTCGTTGTCGTCGACGGGTCGACCGCCGACGACGCCCCGGTGCTGCGCGAAGGTGGACTCCACCTTCGCCTCGAGCTCGACGATCCGATGTCGGAGCGCCGACGGCACCTGGTTCGGAAGGAGGCTCGCGTGCAGAAGGTCGAGCTGCCTGGCCGTCTGCCCGTCTTCCGTCGAGCCGCGCGCGTCGCCCACCTCACCGAAGAGCTCGGGGTCGGCCATCGCGTCCGAGAGCGCGAGCTCGGCCTCGACCCGCCGCCGCTCGTTCTCCTCCGTCGCGGCGACGTTCGCCTCCCACCACGAGAGCGACGCCGCGTGATGGAGCGGACGCAGGCGGTCGACGGCGTTGCTGACGACGAAGGCCGGGTTTCTCACGGCCGTTGAGCCTAGCGAGACGTAGGATCGAGGGCGATGGGAACGGATGCGCACCGCAGCGCCGCGGCGACCGAAGGGCCGGTCGCGATCGCGGTCGTCACGGTGAGCGACACGCGGACGCCGGAGACCGACACGAACGGCAAGTGGCTCCACGAAGCGATCGCCGCTTCCGGGGCAACGGTCTCGGGCTACCGCGTCGTGAGGGACGAGCCGGAGGAGATCCGCGCGGCGCTCGACGAGCTCGTCGAGGAGGCGCAGGTCGTGATCGTGAACGGCGGCACCGGCGTCTCGCGCCGGGACACGACCTACGACACGCTCGCGGGGCTGCTCGAGAAGACCCTGCCCGGGTTCGGCGAGCTCTTCCGGATGTTGAGTTGGGAGCAGGTCGGCTCAGCCGCGATGCTCTCGCGCGCGACCGCCGGCACCTACCGGGGCGCCGTGCTCGTCTCCGTCCCCGGCTCGCCGAAGTCCGTGGCGCTTGCGTGGGAGAAGCTCCTCGAACCGGAGCTCGCGCACCTGGCCTGGGAGGTAGGCCGCTAGCGAGGTCGCCCCGGCTCGCTGGCGTAGATTGGTCGCGTGGCGACGAGCTCGCAGCTTCGCACCCTCCCCTACGACTGGTACGTCGATCCGGCGGTTCTGCGGCGCGAGCAGGAGGCGCTCTTCGCGCGCTCCTGGCAATACGCCGCGCGAGCCGAGCAGGTGGCCGAGCCCGGACAGCTCGCGACGGCCTGGGCCGGGTCGCTGCCGGTCCTCGTGGCCCGCGCCCGCGACGGTGAGCTCCGGGGCTTCCGCAACGTCTGCCGGCACCGGGGTCACATCCTCTGCGCGAGCGACTCGCGGCGAGAGTCGATCCAATGCCCGTATCACGCGTGGACCTACGGGCTGAACGGCGCGCTCAGGAGCGCGCCGCGCGCCGATCGGGAGCCCTGCTTCGACCGCTCGCAACTCGGGCTCGTCCCCGTCGCGGTCGACACGTGGGGGCCATTCGTCTTCGTCAACCCGGATTGCGACGCCGAGCCGCTCATCGACGCGCTCGGCACGCTCCCCGAGCTCCTCGCGGAGGGCGGTGTCGAGGTGGAAGCGCTCCGCTTCCACGCGCGGGCCGAGGGTGCCGAGTACGCGTGCAACTGGAAGGTGTGCGTCGAGAACTTCCTCGAGTGCTACCACTGCGCCGTCGCCCATCCGAGCCTCGCGAAGGCGCTCGACGTGTCGGCCGACCGCTATTGCCTGGAGGTTCGTGGTCTCCTCGCGACGCAGCTCGGCCCGGCCCGCGACGGAGGCGGCGGCGTGTACGACGCGGCCGGCTCGGTCGAGCGGGGGCAGTTCCACCTGCTCTTCCCAAATACCGTGATCAACGTGATGCCCGGTCGCCAGAACCTTTCGATCGGTCCGGTCGTGCCGCGTGGGTCCGAGCGGACGTACCGATTCCTCGACTACTTCGTGGGTGCCGACGCCGACGACGAGTGGCTCGCCGACTATCTCGCGCTCGACGACCGGGTTGGTGCCGAGGACCGCGTGCTCGTCGAGAACGTGCAGAGCGGGATCGGGAGCGGTGCGCTCGACCACGGTGTCCTCCTCGCCGAGTCGGAGCAGCTGATCGCGTGGTTCCAGGGGCGCGTGGTCGACGCCCTGGGGTCTGTCCCCGCGGGGGACTAACCCCCGTGCGGCCGGCGTTTGCCTGCGGCCGACGTTCGTTCGTAGCACAGGGGACACGCCCCTGCGGGGCCAGTCCCCGACCAAGATCGATACGTCAGTGGGTTCGTCGCGTGGCACCATCTGCCCGTGACCACGGTCAGCGTTCCATCGCAGTCGCGGCTCCTCAACCGCGAGCTCTCGTCCGTCGAGTTCTACGCCCGGGTGCTCGAGCTCGCCGAGGACGACGGGCTGCCGCTCCTCGAGCGCGTCAAGTTCGCGGCAATCTTCGCCCAGTTCCTCGACGAGTTCTTCATGATCCGCGTCGCAGGGTTGCTCGAGCTCGACGAGGCGGATCTCGGCGTCCGCTCGGCCGACGGGCTGACACCCGCCCAGGCGCTCGGCGCGATCCGGGAGCGGATCGGCCAGCTCCTCACGCGACAGGCAAAGCTCTGGAAGCGCGGGCTCCGCCCGGCGCTCTCCGACGCGGGCCTCGACGTCGCGACGCTCGAGGAGTGCTCCGACAAGGAGCGCGAGAAGCTCGCGAAGTACTTCGAGCGGGAGATCTTCCCGATCCTGACGCCGCTCGCGGTCGGGCCGGGGCAGCCGTTCCCGTACGTCTCCGGCCTCTCCATGTCGCTCGGGGTGATCGCCTCCGACCCGGCCAGCGACGAGGAGCGGTTCGCTCGCGTCAAGGTGCCCGAGGGTCTCGATCGCTTCGTGCCGGTGGGGAAGCGGCTCGTACCGCTCGAGGCGGTGATCTCTCACTTCCTGCCGATGCTCTTCACGGGGATGGAGATCACCGAGCGGGCGCTCTTCCGCGTTACCCGCGACGCCGACTTCGAGGTCTCGGACGACGCGGACGACCTCCTCGAGGCGGTCGAGTCGGAGCTCCGCCGGAGGCGGTTCGGAGACGTCGTCCGGCTCGAGCTCTCGAGCTCCGCCTCCCAGGCGATGCACGCCCGGCTCGTCGACGGGCTCGGCGTGAAGGCGAACCAGGTCTACGAGGTCGAGGGCCTGCTCGACCAGGCCGACCTCTCGCAGCTCGTCGCCCACCACCGGCCGGAGCTGAAGCACGAGCAATGGGCGCCGGTCGTCCCGCCTCGGTGGGCCCGCGTGAAGACGGCGGGCGGCGTCTTCGACGAGATCCGGCGCGGAGACCTCCTCGTGCACCAGCCGTACCAGTCGTACCGTGCGAGCTTCGAGGCGTTCGCGCAGGCCGCGTCGCGCGATCCCGACGTGATCGCGATCAAGACGACCGTCTACCGAACGAGCGACGAGTCGGCGCTCGTCTCCTCGCTCATCGAATGCGCCGAGGAGGGCAAGCAGTCGGTCTGTCTCGTCGAGCTCAAGGCACGGTTCGACGAGCGCCGCAACATCGAGTGGTCGCGCGCGATGGAGCAGGCGGGCGTGCACGTCGTCCACGGCTTCCCGGATCTCAAGATCCACGCGAAGATGACGCTCGTCGTCCGTCGCGAGGCCGACGGGCTCCGCCGGTACGTCCACATCGGGACGGGGAACTACAACGCCTCGACCGCCCGGCTCTACGAGGACATGGGCCTGTTCACGGCGGACGAGGAGATCGCCGCCGACGTCGCCGACCTCTTCAACTACGTGACCGGCTTCGGTCGCCCGCAGCAATTCCGCAAGCTGCTCGTGGCGCCGTTCACGATGCGCGACCGGCTCGTGGAGGAGATCCGCCGGGTCGCCGACGCCGCCGCGGAGGGCCGCCACGCCCGGATCCGGCTCAAGCTCAACGCCCTCGTCGACCCGACGGTGATCGACGAGCTCTACGCGGCCTCGGCGGCGGGAGTCCCGATCGAGATCCAGGCCAGGTCGATCTGCATGCTTCGCCCCGGGGTAAAGAAGCTCTCGGAGACGATCCGTGTCACCTCGATCGTCGGCCGCTTCCTCGAGCACAGCCGCGTCTACTGGTTCGAGTCGGGCGACGAGAGCTGCGTCTTCCTGGGCAGTGCCGACCTGATGCCGCGGAACCTCGACCGGCGCATCGAGG
>JACDBY010000349.1 GCA_013694685.1 Actinomycetota bacterium | reverse complement strand
TGATTGCGTCCGCCGGGTCGCGCCTGAGCTCGCGAGCGATCCGCAGCGGGAGCGCGCCGTAGAACGCCGGCGCGTCGAGTGCCCTGACCGGCGTGCCACGCTGAAGGGCGAACGTCCGGTCACCCGAGGCACCGCCGCGCGGAGCTGCCCCGATGACGCGGAGGCGGAGCCGGTCCTCGAGCGCGTCGAACTTCCGTCGCAGCGACGGGTCGAGCGGGAGCCGATACCGAGTCCGGCCCACCATTAGGACACGTCGCGTCATACCGCCCGCTCGATCTCGCCCACGATCCGGCTGAGGATACGCGGCTCCGCGAGCGCCTCGACCGAGCGTGGGGCCGCCTCGGCGAGGGTCGCGCGGAAGCGTTCGTCGCGGACGAGGCGCTCGATCGCCGCCGCGATCGCGCCGACGTCGCCGGGCGGCACGAGCAGCCCGTTCTTGCCGTCGAGAACGACCTCGGGCACGCCTCCCACAGCGGTCGCGACCACGGGTGTCCCCGCGGCGAGTGCCTCGAGCACGGTGTGCGGCAGGTTCTCCCACGCCGAGGTGAGGAGCGCGACGTCGACGGCACGGAAGAGCGTCATGACGTCCGCGCGCGTCCCGGCGCCCAGGAACCGCACACGATCCGTGACCCTGAGCTCGGCCGCACGCTGCTCGAGCGCGCCTCGCAGGGGCCCGTCGCCGAGGACGAGGAACTCGACACCGGGCACGCGCGCCAGCGCGGCGAGCGCGTCCCCGAGCGCTTTCTGCGCGGTCAGCCGTCCGGCCGTTCCGATCGCCGGGCCGCCGATTCGGAGTCTCGCGCGCGCCTCCTCGCGCGAGACGAGCCCGTGGAGCTCGGGCGCCGGGTTCGGGACGACGGCGAGGCGCTCGGGCCGGAGTCCCCAGCCGAGCGCGATCTCGCAGAGGTAGTCGCTCGGTACGACAATCCTCCGGGCGCGTCGCAGGGCAAGGTTCCGCGTCCCGCGCAACAGGCGGACGCGCGCACCGCCACGAACGCGCTGGAACTCCGCGAGCGTCCCCGCGTACCGGCCCGAGCGGCGCTCGCGCTCGAAGGCCTCGTCAGCAACGAGCTTGACGACGAGCGGCCGGCGAGCGAGAAGTGCGCCGAGGGCCGACCGCCGCACCATGGTTGTCGCGTAGACGAGCTCGGCGCGGCGGGCGGCGCGCACGACCTCCCACACGACGATGAGGTGTCGCGCCGCCGCGGGAAGGCTGCGAGAGACGAAGCGGACGGGGTACGGAGTCGGCACTGGCGTCCCGGCTGCGGTCGTCACCACCTCGACCTCGTGACCGCGGGCGACGAGCGCCTCGGCGAGCGCGGGTGCGTGGCTCGCAGGCCCGCCGACGTCCGGCGGCCAGATCCCGGAGACGAGAACGATTCTCATGATTCCGCAGCCGGGGCGCCCTGCGCTCGTGTCGTGCGCAGCTCGCCTCGGAGCCGGACGAGGATGACCGCCCAGGCGGCCGCGAAGACGCAGGTGGCGACGAGGAGCGCGACCGCCGCGCCCGTGACCTCCGAGCGGGCGCCGAGGACCGCGACGAGCGGGAGCAGCACGACGGCCTCGAGGCCGTGGGTCACGATCCGCAACCGCGGCCGACCGATCGTGACGGGGAGCGACTTCGACCAGCCGAGGACGAGGAGGATCGCTGCGGCGACGAGGACGATGCGCGCGGCGTCGACGGCCGGGAGGAACTCGGAACCGAAGACGACGCGGACGAGCCATGGCATCGCGAGCAGGAAGATAGGAAGCGACACGAGCGCGATCGCCGCGGCGGCGAGTGAGTAGCGACGGATCCCGCGGAGCACGGTGTCCTCGCGCCCGTGCTCCCAGTCGCGGGTCTGCTCGGTGAGGAGCACGAGCCGCACCGGCGCGCTCGCTGCCGAGAACCCGCTCTGCGGCGCGAGCGCCACGCGGTAGTAGCCCACCTGGGTCGTCCCGGCGACGACGCCGAGCAGCACCGGTGTCAGCGCCGCGCGCAGCGAGATGACCCCGGTCGCGATGCTCGACTGAGCGACGAACGAGACGATCTTGCGGCGGTCGCTCTCGAGCGGGACGGGCGCAGCCTGCGGAAACCGGCGGAGGGCCGCCGCGCCCACCATGCCGGCGATCAGCGTGGCGAGCAGCTGACCCGCAGCGAGGGCCACGAGCGTCTCGGTGACTCCAAGCGACGCCCCCACGAGGATCGCGACGAGCCGGATGCCCATCGTCGCCGAGAGCAGCGCTCCGCGCAGGTCGTAGCGCCCCCGGAGGAGCAGGGCGCTCGCGCTGACGTTCTCGGGCGCGGCGAGCAGGGGGATCGCGGCACCAGCTGCCATCGGCGCCGCAAGGCCTTCGGCGCCGAAGACCGAGCCTGCGAAGGGCGCGAAGCCGAGCAGTAGGAGGCTCGCGAGCCCGCCACCGAGGAGCTTCAGCTCGAGCGCGCGGCGAAAGAGCCGCCGGAGCTTCCCCCACTCCTCCCGCGCCACGTAGCGGAAGCCGAACTTCGTCAGGCTCTCCTCCACCGTCAGGTCGAGCAGCGTCTGGGCGAGACCGACGACGGCGAGTACCGTCGCGAACCGGCCGAAGTCAGCGAGACCGAGGAGGCGCGCCGCGGCGATCGTGCCGACGATGCCGAGGGCGACCGAGAGATAGAGCCCGGCAGCGGTCGCGAATCGGCGCCGGAAGACGGTCCTTGCCATCATGGGATCGTAGGGGCCGGACCTGTCCGGCCATGTTCAGCCCTCGAC